>JBOIEG010000164.1:0-6156 GCA_050740915.1 Gammaproteobacteria bacterium
GAGGACATCATCAAGAAGATCGAGCGGGCGCGGGTCAAGATGGAGCAGATCAAGCCCGGATCCACCCTGCCCCGAGGGAAAAAGAAGGCGGCTTAACTGTAAAGTTATTTAAGGGACACTACACTAAGCATCTATCAAACCGGTCAGATCGTGCGCGACCCCATCGCCATTAAGACGGGATACGGGTCAACCGACGAGGGGAGTGGTGAACTGGCGGAGCTACCCCCTGAGCGTGTCGGGGAACTTATGCTGTTCCGCATCTTTGAGCGGGTGAGCTTTGCTTTGGTGATGCGTAGCCTGCGGCCCGCGCACGTCTACGATACCGTAACCAACCCCTAAAAAAGCACGATTCTGGGGCATTAGCCCGGGTGGGTCCTCGCCTTTATCGCTTTTGGGTATGATAAGGGCTCTATGACGACGAGTGCTTCTTCATCCGATATTCCTTATCGATTGGCGTTGCGCCGCGCGCCCGGATTAGGAGACCGCCGCTGTGCCCAATTGCTACAGTGCTTCGGGACGGCGGAAGCGGTTTTCCATGCCAGTTCGCGCGAGCTTCTGAGCGCAGGGATCGCTCAGAGCACATTGGATTACTTACGGGCGCCGGATTGGCACGCTGTGGAGTGCGATCGCGCTTGGTTGGATGCGCCTGCAAGGCATTTGCTGTGTTTCGACGATCTGGCTTATCCCAAGCTGCTGCGCGAAATAGCCGATCCGCCCTTTTTTCTATTCGTCCTCGGCGATCCCGCGTGTTTGCAAGCGATCCAAGTCGCCGTCGTGGGCAGTTGCAATCCCAGCATCTCTGGCCGAGAAACAGCGTTTAATTTTGCCAAATGTCTGGCGCAGTGCGGGGTTACTATTACCAGTTGGCTTGCCATCGGGATAGATGCCGCTAGCCATTATGGAGCCTTGGACGCGGGGGCGACCACGATCGCCGTGGCGGGGACCGGGCTCGATAAAGTGTATCCCGCCCGCCACAAAGAGTTAGCGCAAACGATCGCAGGCCAGGGCGCGTTGGTTTCCCCCTTTCCCCCGGGAGTTTTTCCGGAGGCGAAGAACTTCCCTCAGCGTAACCGCATCATCAGTGGTTTGAGCGTAGGCACCTTGGTGGTACAGGCTACCCGTAACAGCGGTTCGCTGATCACAGCTCATATGGCGATGGAGCAGGGCCGAGAGGTGTTTGCTGTGCCGGGATCAATCCAAGATCCCTTGGCCCGCGGCTGCCATCTTTTGATCTGTGAAGGGGCAAAGCTGGTAGAGACGGTCGAGGATATCATTGAAGAACTAGGCCCTTTGGTGGCGGCTTGTGCGCGATCGCCACGCAGGAGAGTGAGTTGGACGATGAGCAGAGACGCTCGTTTCTGGATTCCATTGGTTTTGATCCCGTCACCGTGGATGGGCTGGTCGAGCGCACTGGATTGACGGCGAGTACAGTTTCTTCCATGCTGTTAACCTTAGAGCTTGACGGCTACGTTGGGTCAGAAGACGGGGAAGATACATAAGGCGGCGATAGGCGGACGCGCGATGAAGCAAACCGTATTGGATATCCTACAGTTTTTGTTTGAACATTGTGTCGACGAGGAGGCTGAGCTACCCCTCGATCGGGGCGCCCTCCAAGCCCAGTTGATGGAGGTGGGGTTTGAAGAGCATCAGGTTGAAAAAGCCTTTGACTGGCTGCAGGCGTTTTCCGAAGAGGCCGGACCAGAGCCGCGCCATCACCGAAACTCCCTACGACTGTACACCCCTCTGGAGCAAGAGAAGCTGGGCATCGCGGGCTTGGGACTCATTCTGTTGCTGGAGCAATCGGGTGTCCTTGAGCATCATACCCGCGAACTGGTGATAAACCGTGTGATGGCCCTTGAAGGAGAAACAGTGGAATTACCCCAGTTGAAATGGATTGTGTTTATGGTCTTGGTCAATCAGCCAAACCAGGACACGAGCGTGATGTGGCTAGACCATCTTTTTTCTGAAGAAGGCAGCACGCGCAAATTGCATTGAGCAACGGTATCCCCGCTGCCGGCCCGCAACAATTGTGCGACGTAACAGAATGTAAGATGGCGAAAAACCTCCTTCTTGTCGAATCCGCCGCGAAAGCAACGACGATAAAGCGCTATCTAGGCCCTGATTTTGATGTGCTGGCCACCTATGGGCACGTGCGCGACCTGGTGCCCAAAGAAGGTGCCGTTGATCCGGCGAATGAATTTCACATGCACTACCAGCTCATCGAGAAGAACGTGCGCTCTGTGGATGCGATCGAAAAGGCGATGCGCAAGGCGGAGGCTTTGTATTTGGCGACCGACCTCGACCGCGAAGGCGAAGCAATTTCCTGGCATATCGCGGAAGTGCTAAAGGAACGCGGGGCGGTTAATAGCAAGCCCATTTATCGAGTGGTTTTTCACGAAATAACGAAGCGGGCGATCGAGGAGGCGATGAGGAATACGCGGGAGATTTCTATGGCCTTGGTCAACGCGCAGCAGGCTCGGCGCGCCCTCGATTACTTGGTAGGATTCAATCTTTCTCCCTTGTTATGGAAGAAAATCCAACGAGGCCTTTCTGCGGGACGGGTGCAGAGCCCCGCCTTGCGCATGGTAGCCGAGCGCGAAGAGGAGATCGAGGCGTTTCAGCGCCGAGAGTATTGGACCATCGAAGCGGATTTGGCCCACCAGAAAACGGTTTTCTGGGCGAAGCTCATCGAATACCAGGGCGAGAAGCTTAAACAATTTTCTATCGTGGAGGAGAAACACGCGCAACGCGTGCGCGATGAGTTGCTCCAGAAGGCAGGGGGTAAGCTCACGGTTTCGAGGGTAGAAAAAACGCAGCGCAAACGAAATCCGGCACCGCCCTTTATGACCTCGACCCTACAGCAGGAAGCGGTGCGCAAGCTCGGCTTCACGGCGCAGAGGGCCATGCGGGTAGCGCAACAACTCTACGAGGGAATCGATGTCGGTGATGGCTCGGTCGGTTTGATTACCTATATGAGAACGGACTCGCTAAATCTCGCTGAGGAGGCCATTAGCGGGATCCGGGAGTTCGTATCCCGGCGCTACGGCGCTGACCAGTTGCCCGCCCAAGCGCGCCGCTATAAGACGACGGCCAAGAACGCTCAAGAGGCGCACGAGGCGATCCGTCCGACCTCGGTCAGCCGGGCGCCGGAGGGTCTCAAAAAGCGTTTAAGTGAGGAGCAGTTAAAGCTCTATACCTTGATTTGGAGGCGAACCGTCTCCTGCCAGATGAAGCCGGCCACGATCGCGATGGTTGGCATAGACCTAAGCTGCGGCGACGCCGGCATCTTTCGGGCCAACGGTTCTACGATCGTAGACCCCGGTTTCATGCAGGTTTACCTGGAAAGCGAGGAAGGGGTAAAGGACAAAGAGCAGGTTCTGCCGTCTTTGCGTGCCGATGATGCGGTTATTCTCAACAACATACGCGCAGATCAGCACTTTACCGAGCCTCCTCCGCGGTATTCCGAGGCCAGCCTGATCAAGACGCTCGAGGAATACGGCATCGGCCGGCCCTCAACGTACGCTTCCATCATAGCCACGCTATTACAGCGCGAGTACGTGGAAATGGATAATAAACGATTCATGCCGACGGACATAGGGCGCATCGTCAACAAGTTTCTCACAGAGCACTTCGAGACCTACGTCGATTACGACTTCACGGCCCGCTTGGAAGACAAATTGGATGCCATCTCTCGTGGCGAGAAAGAATGGGTGCCTATCACCAGTGATTTCTGGGGGCCGTTCAGCCAGCAGGTCAAAGAGAAAGAGAGGAATGTCTCGCGCAAGGAAGCCCTGCAAGCACGGGAGCTCGGAGTCGATCCGGGCACCGCTCAGCCAGTGTCCGTGCGCATGGGGCGTTTTGGTCCCTATATCCAGATCGGGGCAAGCGATAGTGAGGGCAAGCCTCGATTTGTGTCCATGCCGCCGAACCATCGACTGGACACGATTAGCTTAGATGAAGCCCTAAAGTTATGCCGCCTGCCAAGGGCGCTCGGAACCACATCGCAGGATCAAGAGATCACGGTGAACATCGGGCGTTATGGCCCCTATATCCGATACGGTGACAAGTTCGTGTCCCTCGGTAAGGATGACGATTGTTACAGCATCACCCTGGAGCGGGCGCAGGAGCTCATCCAGCTAAGACAGCAAGCGGATGTTTCGCGCGAGATCAAATCGTTCGAGCAAGCGCATATACGCATCCTTAAGGGGCGCTATGGCCCTTACGTTACCGACGGGAAGAACAACGCCAAAATCCCCAAAGGTCGCAGTCCGGAAGATCTCACGCTAGAGGAATCTCAGCGCCTGCTGGTGGAGGCGGCTTCCACGCGCGGGGCACGGCGGCGTACTCGCCGAGCGGGTTGAGAGGGGATCTTGGATGAAGCCTTTTGTAGCGATACTGATGGGATCGGACTCCGATCTGCCCGCTATGGAGGGAGCGATGACCGTATTGGATCGCTTGGGCGTTAACTATGAAGTGCGGATCCGCTCTGCGCATCGCACGCCCGCGGCCACCCATGAGTATGTGCGGGAGGCCGAAGCTCGTGGCTGCGCCGTGTTCATCGCCGCTGCGGGAATGGCGGCTCATCTGGCGGGAGCCGTGGCCTCATTGACCATAAAACCGGTTATCGGCGTTCCTATGCAAGGAGGAGCCTTAAATGGTATCGATGCGCTTTTGTCCACCGCGCAGATGCCTGGAGGCATACCAGTGGCTTGCACCGCCATCGGGAAGGTAGGGGCAAAAAACGCCGCTTATCTGGCGGCCCAGATCCTGGCTTTGCAAGATCTCAATTTGCAGCAGTCCTTAGAATGCGAGCGTGAAGCCAACGTCCGCGATATCCTGGCCAAGGATAAGGCATTGATCGCAAAGCTTGGGGCTTGAACGACTGGCACGTTGCAATGGCCGCACGCGCGGTAGCGCAAGGGCAGCTTATCGCTTATCCAACCGAAGCGGTTTTTGGGCTCGGTTGCGATCCTCTGAACGCAAGCGCGGTCAGGACGATCTTAGCCCTCAAGCGGCGACGGATCGCCAAGGGACTCATCGTCATCGCGGCTGAGCCTTGCCAGATAAGCAGATTGGTATGGTTTCCTAGTCAGGAGATCCGGCGCCGCATCCTCGCCTCATGGCCGGGACCCATCACCTGGGTATTACCAGCCCGCCGAGGTATACCGGCCGTGTTACGGGGTGCGCACCGAAGCTTGGCGGTGCGGGTCACGGCCCACCCCATCGCGAGCGCTATCTGCCGCCGAGCAGGAGCTTTAGTATCGACCAGCGCTAACCCGGCGGGTTGCGAGCCGGCTCGTAGTCCTGCCAGGGTACGCACCTATTTCGGAGACACCGTCGATTACATTTGCCCGGGTCGAGTAGGACCGCAGCGCTTACCGTCAGAGATCCGGGACGGAATAAGCGGGGCGTGTCTGCGCCCAGGGGGTGTTTTTTGGCGGTGATACGGCCTTGGTTGACACGGTGCCAACTATCTTTGAGAATAGGCGGCTCTCATTTTGGAGGGGTACCCAAGCGGTCAACGGGAGCAGACTGTAAATCTGCCGGCGCAGCCTTCGTAGGTTCGAATCCTACCCCCTCCATCAGGGAGTGGGGAAGCGGAGCAAGACGCTGGCACTTTTTACTGAGAGGTAAGGGCCGCTAGCGACCCAGAGCAGGGCTCGAACGGGGTAGTGTGGCGTGGGTGGCAGAACCTTTGGCCTTTCAAGCGGATAACGGGGCGTGAGTCGTGGGTCCGGGGCGAACGCAGCCCGGTTAGCGCCGGGCGGGAGTACCCGAAAGGGTGGCTAGCGGTCCGACAGAAACGCTCAGGCGGGGATCAGTGTGGCGGGTGTAGTTCAATGGTAGAACCTCAGCCTTCCAAGCTGATGACGTGGGTTCGAATCCCATCACCCGCTCCAAAGAGCAGAAGTTCTTGGCCCATATAGCTCAGTCGGCAGAGCACTTCCTTGGTAAGGAAGAGGTCACCGGTTCGAATCCGGTTATGGGCTCCAGAAAAGTTAACGCTCTGCCATAAAGGTAATAGGCGATGTCCAAGGAAAAATTCAAACGCACGAAGCCGCATGTAAATGTAGGGACGATAGGTCATGTGGATCATGGGAAGACGACGCTGACGGCGGCGCTGACGTTAGTGACCTCGAAGAAATACGGAGGGGA
>JBOIEG010000165.1:0-1433 GCA_050740915.1 Gammaproteobacteria bacterium
GTAGCCACTCATCGACCGACGGCGGCAGCAGGTAGGGTGTGTCACGATCGCATTGACGGAAGTGGCTCATGCACGCTCGCTCATTGAATCCATTGCCGATCCGATCGGTTTGCACATCAAAAGTTCCGCGCTTAAGTCCGACAGGCTCCTAGGTAATTTCTTTTTTGCGCCCACGTACGTTGGATCTCACGGCTACCATCGGTAACCGGTTGATAGTCAACATCCCAAGCTAGACCTGAACCCCGAATTGCAATGGCCGAACTCATTCGTATAACTTCGCTGCTCGCTCAGTTAGACTACCGAAAAAGCATTGGTTTTTCAGCGCTCTCAGGTGCTCAAGAATCACCCAAAGCTCTTCATGCTCCGGGTCCAAGTCCTTTACAATGAACGCGTCAACATCTAGAACCACCGGGGCGGGTCCAAATATTGGGGTCGATTCGAGCGCCAGAGTCAAGTTAACAAGGGCGTTACTCTGGACATCCACCAATTGAAACCGCTGCAAAAAGGATGCTACGGCCTGTGGAGCTTCGTCTGGAACGTCTACCAACTTGTGAAGATATTCTTGAAAGGAGGCTCCGAGATGCATGGGCAACTGGAGATTGTTGATAAATCGAGTAGCGACCCGAGTCACGCGTACCGGTGTTAGTCTCTCGGTATAGATCGCCCACACGCGTTTTGCCTCCCGGATCAGATTGGACCATTCCTCATAGGGTCGCAATCGACTCAGAGTGAAACCCGAAAGTCTGCACTGAGCAACGTACTTCTCATCATCAGAGTGCAGCCGTAACCCAATTTGCGAGGCCTCTGCAGTCGTCTGCGGCTGCGCACCGTCCAACGTTAGCTTAAACGCAAACGTTCCTTGCGAAATCGAATTTTTTACGTAATACCCAAATTCAGGAGTGGCGATAGTTTGCTGCAATGCGGGAAATGTGAGGTCGTGACGCGGCTCTACGTGGACATCGATCAGCGCTTCAGTGATAGGCGCATGCGGTAGATGTCGTTGCCTAGCCATAAGGGTATCGTGAACGTGACCGTTGGAACTTGTTTGTGAGAGGACAATATAACGCGATCTATCACTCAGCTCTGCGATATTTGTCCATGATCCGACCACTTGCAGTCACTTGAGCCATTCTACTTCTTATGTTGCGGCTCCGAAATCGATCGAACTAAACCTGAAACACCTTCATCCCGCCCTGACTTCGGTTTGGCGAAGGCGCTGGACGTGTCGCTGTTCAGAGTGGCCCAGGCTTCTTCGTTGATCTCGGCTTTGAGGGTGGTCTTGAGGGCGCTATACGGATCGTTGCCACCTAGTGTAGTGTCCCTTAAATAACTTTACAGTTAAGCCGCCTTCTTTTTCCCTCGAGGCAGGGTGGATCTGGGCTTGATCTGCTCCATCTTGACCCGCGCCCGCTCGATCTTCTTGATGATGTCCT
>JBOIEG010000166.1:0-1412 GCA_050740915.1 Gammaproteobacteria bacterium
GAGGACATCATCAAGAAGATCGAGCGGGCGCGGGTCAAGATGGAGCAGATCAAGCCCAGATCCACCCTGCCTCGAGGGAAAAAGAAGGCGGCTTAACTGTAAAGTTATTTAAGGGACACTACACTAGATCAGTGCGGACTTTGGACAATAGATCTTGTACCGGCTCGGCTACGGCGAAGTCTTCCGGAGCGCTTGGCGGCGAGGCCGGACGGACGACCTTATCCGGCTCCGCCGGTTCTCCGATGGCATTAAGCCAGGCGATACCGGTCGTTGGCAATCCCTTGCGCAAGTGCATAAAAGCCACACGCGATGCACTCTTTGTGTCAAACACACGGAACAATTCCTCTTCCCGCAAACGGTCTGAAAAGATGCTATCTGCACGCCTCAGCACAGCGGCGATCTCGGTGTCAGGATCGTCGTCTTCCTCGAGCTGTCCCGAGGGATCGCTAATGATGAAATGGGTGCAGCCTTCATCGAGCAGACTTAGGATCCCTTGATTGTCGTGGACACCGCCGTCGACCAGCTGTACTCGTATATCGGGGTAGGTGTCGCTGATCGCAAGGGGATGGAAAATGCCAGGCACACAGGCAGAAGCCGCGACCGCATGCGCAAGTGGAAAGTCCTGCTGGTGCGGGAGCTCCAGGTAAGAGTCGGGTCGGCGGAGACGTTTGGGTTTCTTATCGATATCCAGCGATATCGGGTCTTTATGGGGCGGTTCTCCCATCCACGCGGCAGTGAACTGCCAATTGCGCCCGGTATTGAGGCTGGTGGCGTTAATGACAAGAATGGGTACCTTAGCCTGGCGCCCGGCGTTGTCGGTCGGGGGAAAGAAATCCGGCTTGGCTGAGGGCGGCTGAATCTTCAGCTCCCGCATCAATATCGGGCTTGAGCTCTGGAGCACCGGGCGGTAGAGATCTTCGTCCAACAATTCGGCAATACGGTCGGTGTGCGAATAATCGGCTCTGCCAGTCAACAGGTTTTTATTCAGATCGGCGAAAGTACGCACACGAAAGTTACTTTTTACGGCTTCAAAGAAATCGCGCTCGATATTTTCGATAAGCTCTTTATAGTCTCCATCGCTGATCGCAGCATCGGCTTTCGACTCGAGCAGCTTCTTCACGTGCAGGTAATAGAGCGCCCCGATGACTGATCCCCCAGAAACAGTGGAGATCACCTCGATACGGCGCAGCAGACCGAGCATCGCGAGTTGCGCCAACACACCGATGTGAAAAAAAGACGCCCGAAAGCCGCCGCCAGAAAGCGTGAGCCCTAACTTGAGGTCAGGCCCTGAGAGGCTGTGAAAAAACCTCCTGGGACAGGGGAATGATGAGAAGGGAGCTGGTAAAATAGCGGGAACACAACTGAAGCAACGGTATCCCTCATGGCAGACGAAGCATCCAGGGCTTTATTTG
>JBOIEG010000167.1:0-5111 GCA_050740915.1 Gammaproteobacteria bacterium
GAGCGAAGGGAGGTCGCGTTCCGCCGGAGCGCAGGAACCGCAGTGTATATTGAAATACATGAGGATTCCGAGCACCGCCGGAACGCGAGATCCCGAGCGCAGTAGGTTTTTTCACAAACTCTGAGGAAACCGCAGAAACTGCGTTGGCTATTGAGAGCAAAATACAAGAGCCTCCCCTGCGTGCAGAGGACATGCGCGTAGAGGAAGAGAAGCGAAAGTCCTCCCTATGGACTTTATAGCCACTCCTGGTGCGGTGCGATGAACCGTTCTTAGGTATGCGGCTCGCTTATAAGCGGTTGCTGCTCACGCTCCCAGAGGCCGCAAGAACACTCAGTGTAGCCACCCGAACCGTGCGCAGGCTCATCGAACGGGGGGAGCTTCCCAAAGTCAAGGTTGGGCGTTGCGTGCGGGTGCCCGTAGAGGCCGTGCAGGCGTGGGTGGATAAACAAATGAGGTATGTGCATAATGAACTCCGCGCGGGGTCTGGCGTGCGTGGAAAGGAGAATGACGCATGCCATACCGACGTAAAGATAGTTCCATTTGGTGGGTGTCATACACCAACGAAAATGGCAAGAGAATTAGGCGATCTACGAGACAACCGATCGCAAAGAGGCGCAAGCTCTTGAAGCGAAATGGCAAGTCGAAAGGTATTGCCAGAAACACTGGAGTGAGAAACCAGAGCGAACATTCGATGAGTTAATGTTGGCGTATGTGCGCGCAACGCGCGACGAAAAACGTGCTCCGGTACGGGACCGATGCAGCTTAAAGCATTTGTATCCTGAATTTACAGGTCGGGGCTTAAATATTGTCACAGCCGTGGACGTCAGAAACTACATTGCGCGGCGCAAAGCGGAGGGTGCAGCCGCGAGCACGATCAATAAAGAAATCGGGCTGCTGTCATCGACAATCAATTATGCCCGCAGAGAGTGGGGTTGGGATCTCCACAACCCGGCCAGCTGCTGCAAGCAACGAGAACCCGAAGGGCGCGTCCGATGGATCACAAGGGAAGAGGCGGACCGATTAATTTTTTACGCGGAGCAGGACTCGCGGGCTTCACATTTGCCCGACTTCATCCGGTTAGCTTTAAACACCGGTATGCGGCGGGGGGAGTTGCTTGGCCTTGAGTGGGAGAGGGTAGATCTCCATACGAATCTAATTCACCTGGGGGCCCAGCATACCAAGTCAGGGAAGCGACGAAGTGCTCCGCTCAATGCGGAAGCCCGTGAAGCAATAATTCGAAGAGCACGTTTTCGCGCGGAGCACTGTCCGGCGTCACAATGGGTGTTCTGTGCCCGGTCGGGGCGTGGACTAGGAGATATCAAGCACTCTTTCGCAACAGCGTGCAAGCGAGCCGGGCTAGTCGCCTTCCGTATCCACGATTTGCGCCATACCTGCGCAGCGTGGCTCGTTAGTGGCGGTGTCCCGCTTGCCGAGGTTCGCGACCTTTTGGGCCACTCCTCAATTACGATGACCGAACGATACGCACATCTCGCACCGGGAAACGTACGAGCCGCCGTCGCTGTTCTCGACCGCTTCCGGTCACGATCCGGTCACGCTGGATACGACTCGGAATTGCTAACAGTGAGATAAGCCAATGATTTTATTGGCGCGCCCGGCGGGATTCGAACCCACGACCTTTGGCTTCGGAGGCCAACGCTCTATCCAGGCTGAGCTACGGGCGCTTGCTAAGCTTACCAGCCATCCGTGCAGCGACTCTCAGCATCCTAGCGGGGGATGTAATTTACGCGGTTGAAAGCTTACCTCCGGCATTAGACGGCGTCTACGTCTTTTTTGGTTCGAATTGACCGGCTATACTTCCCCCACCCGCCTAATCACAAGACAGCAAGAAGGGGATTGATATGGCCAGATACCATAATGGCAGCCTACGTGGAGCTGCGTTTGTTTCGTTTTTTTTGCTTCCGCTGTTTGCAGGCTGTAGCGAAGGGGATCCCGCGGCAACAGCGACCGGCAACGACCCGGGAGTGGCCGAGCGCACCGCGCCCGTGGGCCAGGTCGCCGTGGAAGGAGGAGATGCGAGTGCTACAGAAGAACAGGGAGCCTTCGAAACGGTACCGGAAGCCTCAACCGTTATAGCCGCTGCAGAGAGTGGGGCGGCCGGCGCCGAAACCGCCGCCGCAGGAGCGGCTGCCGACCATCCCGGCAAAAAAACGTACGATGAAGCGTGTACGGTTTGCCATGGCACGGGCGCTGCGGGCGCGCCAAAGCTGGGGGATCCCGATGCGTGGGCGGCGCGGATCGCGCAGGGCGTTGAGGTTTTGCACGATCATGCGATCAACGGTTTCCAAGGCAAGGCCGGGATCATGCCTCCTAAGGGCGGTCGCGTCGATTTGGATGATAGCGCCGTCAAGGCCGCCGTGGACTATATGGTCGCGAACAGCCAATAGAGGGCCCTTCGATACTCTCCGATTTATCGAATCACAACGTTCCTGCGAGGGCGCTTCGAATTGATCGAGGTGCCCTCATCGGCTAGATCGCCTGCAGCCCAGCATAGGCCGCGACCAGCCATTTGCAGCCAACCTGGGCAAAGTTGACTTGGACTCGGGCCTGTTCCCCTTGTCCCTCGACTTTAAGCACGACGCCTTCTCCAAAACGCGCGTGCCGTACGCGCTGGCCTAGCCGTAATCCATTCGCGGCCTCTGGCGTACTAACCTCTTGGAGGCGGCTTTGGGAGCTGGGATATTTTCCTAAGCGAACCTCGGCGATCAGGGGGGCAGGTATTTCGGCGATGAAGCGAGACGCCTGAGGATAGCGCTCGGTGCCGTGCAGACGGCGAACTTCGGCGTGGCTCAGGGTCAGGGTTTCCTTGGCCCGAGTCATGCCCACGTAACACAGCCGGCGTTCTTCTTCCAGATGCTCTGGGCTTCTGCTACTGCGTTGGTGCGGAAACAGTTCTTCTTCCAATCCCACGAGAAAGACCGCGGGGAATTCTAAACCCTTAGCCGCGTGCAAGGTCATCAACTGGACGCTGTCCTCATGGGCGTTGGCTTGCCCTTCTCCGGCCTCTAGGGCGGCGTGGGAAAGGAACTGGACTAAGGGATGCGATAATTCCCCGTCTGTCGCATCCCAGCCGAACTCGCGACCCGCCGTAACCAGCTCTTGTAGGTTGTCCAATCGCTCTAGCGCGCGCTCGGATTGATCTTTGCGGTAGTGCTCAATCAAGCCGCTGCGTTTGGTCGCAAGCTCTATGGTCTCACCCAGATCCAGCCCTGCGATCGCGTGCTCCAGCTCATCGATGAGTGCCAGAAAGCCTCGTAATGCCGCCAGGGACCGGGCATTGAGTTGCCGGTTGGCGATGAGGCGCCACGCCGCTTGCCATAACGATAGATTCTCGCGGCGGGCGAGCCCACGCACCGACTCTAGAGTGCGCTCACCGATCCCTCGGGTGGGGGTGTTGACCACGCGCTCGAAGGCGGCATCATCATCGCGGTACGCAGCCAGACGCAAATAGGCCAGGGCATCCTTGATCTCGGCTCGTTCGTAGAAGCGGAACCCCCCATGTACACGATACGGAACCCCGAGCTGCTGCAAGGTGTCTTCAAATACACGCGATTGCGCACTGACACGGTACAGCACGGCTGCTTCATCATAGCGCCTGTCACGCGCGTGCCAGTCTAAGATGCGCCCGACTACAAAACGTGCCTCGTCCAAATCGTTATAGGCGGAATACAAGGCAATGAGCTCGCCCTCCCTGTGCACCGTCCAAAGGTCCTTGCCCAAGCGTTGTGTATTATGGGTGATCAAGGCGTTGGCGGCGGCTAGGATGTTGCCCGTAGACCGGTAATTCTGTTCCAGTCTCAATAGCCGCGCTCCGGCGTAATCCTGAATAAACTGCTGCATGTTGTGCTTCCTCGCCCCGCGCCAACTGTAGATTGACTGGTCATCATCGCCCACGGCGAACACCTTTCCGTGATCGCTCGCGAGCAGCCGCAGCCACGCGTACTGGATCGCGTTGGTATCCTGGAATTCATCTACCAAGGGATGGCGAAATCTTTGGCGGTAATGGGCCAGCAAGGCCGGGTTCCGCAACCATAGCTCATAGGCCCTGAGCAACAACTCGGCGAAGTCAACCAGACCAGCGCGTGAGCAGGCCTCTTCATAGCTTTGGTAGACCTTCACGAATTCGGGGTCCGTGGCCGGGGTGCGGGGCAAGTCGTTGGCGCGCAAGCCCTCGTCCTTGCGGGCATTGATGAACCATTGCGCATCGCGCGGTGGCCATCGATCCTCATCCAAGCCCAGACCGCGCATGGTGCGCCGGATCAGGCGGTATTGGTCTTCGGCGTCGAGGATTTGAAAATTTTGCGGCAGTTTTGCATCCTGCCAGTGCACGCGCAACAGACGATGTGCGAGCGCATGGAAGGTGCCCACCCACATGCCGCCCGCGGGTTGGCGCAGCAGCTCTTCGATGCGGGCGCGCATCTCGTTGGCTGCCTTGTTGGTAAACGTGACCGCAAGGATCTCATGAGGCCGTACCTGTCCGGTGTAGATATACCAGGCTATCCGGTGCACTAACACCCGTGTCTTACCGCTGCCCGCGCCCGCCAGCACCAAGATGTTCCCGGCCTCTGCCGCTACCGCTTCGCGCTGCGCCTCGTTAAGCGGCTGGAGCAAGTAAGTGACATCCATGGGTGAATTGTATCGACGATAGAGGCTGCTTGCACTTTGCCGATGCTTCTTGGGGTTACCCTTTGGAAGGATCTCTTAGAGGAACCACAAGGAGAGCAAAGGTCCGCGCAAGGGTGCGAGAGAAAAGCGAAGGAAAACCTAACGGGCCCCCTGACTGCGCCCGCGCGAATGCGATGCAGAGGAAATAAAATCGAGGCACGCTTTGTGCCGCTTTGTCATTCTTATGACGCTTTTTGTTGGTGAAATATCTCACTGAACGAACCAGTCAGGTGAGTGTACAGTGGCTAAGCGGGAAAAATAGGAGGTGCCATCGAAGGGTGTGTAAAAAGTGAAAGCGGTGTACCCTTTTGTTTATCAACCAATCAGCCGGGCTCGCGAGCCCGAGAAGAAGGAGCACACCGCCATGAGAGAGCAAAGCACCGAAGGGGTTAAGAAGTCAAGTGTCGTATGGGAGAACCTTGAGGGGG
>JBOIEG010000168.1:0-4713 GCA_050740915.1 Gammaproteobacteria bacterium
GAGGACATCATCAAGAAGATCGAGCGGGCGCGGGTCAAGATGGAGCAGATCAAGCCCAGATCCACCCTGCCCCGAGGGAAAAAAGAAGGCGGCTTACCTGTAAAGTTATTTAAGGGACACTACACTAAACTTTCATCTAAAATCCTCCTCTCCAGGCTTCACCTGGCGCTAGGCTGGGCGGATGTGGTGCGGAACACCTGGGAAGACGGGGCGCGCAATTCTTGGCATGCGCCGAGTTTAACACTCTCAGTATGCGTCCCCTTTTTTAGTAAAGGTGTGCGTCCCCTTTTTTCCCTTTTTTCTTTCCTCGTCATGCGCTCAATCTTGGCATAAAAACGCCGCCGGGGCCAACACCCTCCAGATACACGTGCAGGGCCGCATCCTCGGTGCTCGCAGCCAGGAATAGAGTCACGACCGGATGGCCGGTGATCTCGGTGACTGCGGGCAGCGGCTCACTCGTATAGGTCAGCAGCAGCACCGACTGCGGTGCTCCATCCAAGCGCATGCGCTGACGTCCTAGCCTACCTCCGGACTACGATGACACCAGGTGACCCCGGCCCCTTTAGCCAACACGCCCAAGTGTACGTCAGCAAGTTGTTTCGGAGTCATTGAACCTTTCGTGTCGCACAAGGTGATAACGTCATGAAGAACCTGAACGGCAGTAGCAACCAAGGTTGCATTGCCCTCGCTCGTCACCCAATCCGGAGCGATGAGATCGCCTCGGACATTAGCAACTTTATCTGGGTGAATATAGGAGTAAGCAACATGAGTATCACAAATCGTTTGATGGCTATCGCCGTGGGTACTCAAATGGGACAGACCACGGTTTCCGGTTCGGCGATGAAAGTCGTAAACACACTTGTTCGCTCATTCCGGGGCGCATTGATCGCTTCGGATACCAACTTTCATTTTGAAGATATAGGAGTACGTATCATGAATCTGAGAAACTATTTTATGGCCGTCACCGCTGCTTCCCTTTTGGCCTTGGGCAGCAATACGCATGCGGCCGAAGACGTCTCGCAACCCATTATCGGCGGCGCCACGACGCCGAACGATGGAACCCGGCCGGGCGCCTTGGCGGTACGCCTCGACAGCCCCTTGGGCTGCAGTGCGACCTTGCTCACTGACCGCTGGGTCCTTACGGGGACGCATTGCCTACCGCTAACGCCCGCGGCCGATCGTGACCCGCCCGAAGTGAACCCCGCGTCTGTCAGCATGCGGGCGTTCCGTTCGGGCGTAGGTCGGATTGCCGACCGCATCGTCCGACACCCGAGCATTTACGATCTCTGGCCGAGGAACCAGGGCGTCGACGTCGTGCTCGTCCGCGCTACCGGGCCCTTCAACGTCACCGACCCGTCCGGCCAGCCGCTCAACCTCGACGGCAACAACGCCGTCGACGCTCAGTGCGGCGAATCGGGCTTCGGCACCCTGCGGCAGGCATCTCTGACCGTCTCGTCGGTCGACGACACGAGCGACACTTCGCTCAGGGGACACCTGCGCCTGATGAGCTTCTCGCCCGGCACGACCGGCGAGCAGAAAGCCCACGGCGACTCGGGCAGCGGATCGTTCCTCTCCCAAGGCGGTTCGTGGCAAATCGCCGGCGTCTACAGTTCCGGCAACGCGTGCGCCACCCCCCCTTCCGCCTAGGACGTCACTGCCGACTCGTTCCGGACGTGGGCGACGGCCACCATTTACGGAGGGACGGGGCGCGAGCTCGGCTGGTGCCAGGGCAGCAGCCAGACGTTGCACGTGGGCGACGTCAACGGCGACGGCCGCAGCGATCTAATCTGCCACGACCGGGCCGACGGCAGGATGTACGTCAGCTGGGCGCGGAAGAACCCCGACGGCTCGGTGCCGGCGGCGGGCTTTCGGGGCTCGGGCAACGCCGGCGTGCCCGACCCCGGCCTCTTCGGCCCGACCGACTGGCAGACCGGCGCCAGCCCCGCCCACGCCTTCTGCCCCGCGAGCGTCGGCACCGCCTTCGTGGCCGACTTCAGTCGCGACGGCCGCGACGACGTGCTCTGCCACTCGTACGCCACGGGCCGGAACTGGATCGCCTACGCCAACGGCACCGGCGGCTTCGACCTCGACCACCTCTGGGCCGACACGACGCACGAGTTCTACCGCGGCGGCGTCGGCACGCTGCACGTGGGCGACGTCAGCGGTGACGGCCAGGCCGACCTCGTCTGCCACGACCCGGCCAGCGGCCACCTATGGATCGCCTACGGCGCGCCCGACTTCGGCATCGACTTCGGGGCCCTCTGGTCGTTCACCGACGGAGACTTCTGCCGCTCGACCACGGGAGCGCTCTCGCTCGGCGACGTCAACGGCGACGGCAAGGCCGACCTCGTCTGCCACAACTACGGCGACGGCCGCACCTGGGTGGCGTATACCAACGCCCAATTTCGCCCCGACTTCACCAACATGTTCTCTAGCACGTTCGACTTCTGCTCCGGCAGCGGCGCGAGCATGAAGGTCGCCGACCTAAATGGCGACGGCCGAGACGACCTGGTTTGCCACTCCGGCGGCGGCAGCGGCAGCATCTGGACCGCCTACACCAACACGTCCGGACAGCCAGTTTTGAGCGCGAGCGCGATCTGGAGCCGCGACATGCGCTGGTGCAACAGCGCGGGCGAGAAGCTGCTCTTCGGTAAGTTCGACGGTAACCAACGCGACGACATGCTTTGTCACAGCCGGGCGAGACAAGGCTCGCCCACTTACGGCTATCAATACGTCGTCTTCACGCGACCGGGCGGGGTCTTCGCGATACAGTGACCGGGCGAGTGGCGGCGACCCGCCCCGGCGATGCCGCGCATCGCCGGGGCGGGCGGCTTCGCCTGAGGCGGGGAATAAACGGGGGGAATAAAAGGGGAATAAAAGGGGACGCACACCTTTTTTTCCCTTCTGGTCGCCTTTCTTCGGTCGCCCGCGCGGCCTGGGTGGAAGCAACTGCCCGGCTCGCCGCTCAAGCTTACGTACTACGCCCTCGGAGCCGCACGGCAGACCTCTCTCAATTTCAACATGCCGGCGCAATACTTTCAGTTGCTCCGGTTGATCCCCCTCCGCGAGCCATTTTGACCAGTCCCGCCTTGATCTGACCTGACCAAGCCATTCCGGGTCTTTCGTAAGCACGGCGGCGTCCTTCAACCCGCAGTGTGACGCGGCGCTTGACCACCGGTAGTTTTCGGCCCCGCGCACCATCCGAGCCCGCATGGGTTTTGCTCAACGTACCGGATTACCGGATGGCCGCCCACAGATAGGCGTCATTCAGCGGCGAGGAAAAGAACCGGCCCTGCCACAGATGCCCCTTCTATTCTTCGCCCGGTTGACTCGCTGGGCATATCGCGTATGCAGGGACCGGAACACTTTCTCGAAAGCGTCTTCACTTACGGGAACCGCCACCACATGGGCATGGTTGGTCATCAAGCAGTCGGCCAGCACGCGGACCTTGTGCTTTACGCAGTATTCGCCGAGCAAGGACAGATAGGCGGTGCGGTCCCTCGTCACTGAAAATACATCTTCACGGCGATTGCCAGGCTGGGTGATGTGGTGCGGAACACCCGGGAAGGCGGGGCGCGCAATTCTTGGCATGCGCCGAGTTTAACAATCTCAATAAAAGTGTGCGTTCCCTTTTTTCTCGATTTCCCACCGCCGCAGTAGGTTCTGCCTAAGTCCGACAGGCTCCTAGGCACGGGTTAGCTCGCCGTATGGCGCTGTGGTACCCTGGCGCAGGCGGCATTCACGCCGCGGAGCAGATGACATGTCGATTCAACGAAAACCGCAATTCACACCGGAGGAATACCTGAAGCTGGAGCGTACCTCGGAGCAAAAGCATGAGTATTTGCGGGGCAAGATCTTCGCGATGGGAGGCGCCAGCGCGAGGCATGTGTTGATCGTTGGAAATGTTGCCGGCGAGCTGCGAAATCAACTTCGTGATCGAATGTGAACGGTTTATTCGGCGCATTTGAGGGTCAGCGTCAGTCCTGACGGGCTGTACACGTATCCGGATGTGATCGTCGTCTGCGGCGATCCGCAGTTCATAGACGCCGAGCTCGATACCTTGACCAATCCCGCGCTTATCGTAGAGGTGCTTTCGCAAACCACCAAGAACTATGATCGGGGCGAGACGTTCGAACAGTATCGCCAGATCCCCTCGTTTGGAGAGTATCTGCTTATCGCACAGGATAAGGTTCATGTCGAGCGCAATCTCCGGCGCAATGACGGCTCGTGGATCCTAACCGAAACCAACGATCCGGGCACCGTGATCGAATTAGCGTCGATCAATTGCAGGCTGAGTGTCACGGAAACCTACGCCAAGGTACGCTTTGATCGAGTCAATCCTTCTTAGTCCTACTGTATCAGAAGACGATCAAGGGATGCCATGCATGGTTGGAATCGGGCAAGAAACTGGAGTTTACACGGACGTAAATAAGCATTTCGAGCCCGAGTTGAACAAAAGCAGGGCTTCCTTCAGCGGCTTATGATACAGTAGGATTAGGGAGCCTCTGCAAAAGTTAATGCGCCGCCCCTCTGCTTTGTCCCGTGCTCGCCCGTCACTCACCTCCCATGCGAGGCAAAATGCTAAGCTAGTGTAGTGTCCCTTAAATAACTTTACAGACTTTCCAGTAACTGCTATGGTCTCGCTCATGCCGAATACCAGCGTGGCGATCAAGTTGCAGCCGGCTGAACGCACGCAGCTGGAGACATGGGGAT
>JBOIEG010000169.1:0-1091 GCA_050740915.1 Gammaproteobacteria bacterium
AAGTTGTCCATATATCCACAGCCAGAGCCTGTAGGACTTGCGTCAGAATCGTTGTTTTCCTCAGACGCCCTTAACTCCATGGGGTCTATCAAGTAGAAAACTACCCACAAATTTTGCTGAGGAGCCAACAAATTTAGCCTGTCCCCTTTTAATCCCCCCTTGAGTAGGTCCTGCGAAAACTTAGGAAAGCTCTGAACAAGTCTCAGAGTCCGTTCGCCCTGATGCCTGTCCTGAGCTTGTCGAAGGGTATAGAAGGGCGAACGGTCACGATGAAAATCAAGGCATTACCCGTTCATACTTCGATACCTCAGTACGAACGGGTAACTTGTTCAGAGCTTTCTTAGCCTGGACCATTGAGTTTGCTCAAACCGCGATAGGCGCAGATCGGGGACCATGGCCATTGAATCATCCAGGCTGACCGTGAGCGGTAGCGCGAGGGGCTAGGGTCACTTATTTTTTCGTTGGGGCTAGATCGAATATTTCGGGGCGATCGATCTTCTTCTCTGGCGCCGCTCCGGCGGTTTTATGGTCGCTGTTTGTCGTGTTGGCTGGTTGCTAACCTGGTAGTATTAGACTCCGGTTTGATCGAGAAACTCAATTGACGGCGATGGAGATATTCCCTGGCATTTCGATGGATCCTGGTATCCGGTTCGGGAAGCCGTGTTTGGCCGGGACCCGGGTTGATGTGGTCACGGTAGTCGCTGCGCTTGCGGCCGGCGAAAGCCTTGAGACGGTAGAACAGGCTTATGACCTCACGGGAGAGCAGGTTCTCGATGCGCTTCGTTTATGCGGTGCACACGTGGCTGCCCATGTACCGCCGGCGTAAAAGTGGCTTCGTGAAACTGCTGCTCGATGAAAATTTCCCACTTCCCCTGTATCATGAATTGCGAGCCGCTGGATACTCGGTCGAACACATCATTGTGTTTGGGCAACGCGGGCTACCAGACGCTGTGATCCGGAAGCGGCTCGCCTCAGAGTTTGTGAAAAAACCTACTGCGCTCGGGATCTCGCGTTCCGGCGGTGCTCGGAATCCTCATGTATTTCAATATACACTGCGGTTCCTGCGCTCCGGCGGAACGCGACCTTCCTTC
>JBOIEG010000170.1:0-1656 GCA_050740915.1 Gammaproteobacteria bacterium
TCATCTCGAAGCTGTACCAGCACTTCAGGGTGCGCGTCACCCCTACGGCCTACAGGATACTCTGTGTACGCTTCGCCTGTTTCGTTCGTCGCTCCCTCGACTTCTCCACAGACGCAACACTCGATACGGGTGGGTGGCTAGCCCTTACCCGACAGGGACTCTCACCCTGCAAGATGCGCCGAGCTTTTCCCAGCACGATAACGACTAAGCTTAGCGGCGTGGCCGCGAAGCGGACACGTCCGCTGGAGCGCCTTGTTAGGCGCGGGAAGTGGCATGGAAGCTCACTTTACCAACCAATAGTCTCCTTCAATGACCCCGTATTTTTTTCCTGCCTCTGCGGCACCCGGTGCGTTTATGAAGGCCAGCGCCTTCTTCTTGTCCGCCACGGCAAAGAGTAAAGAAAACCTCATTTGGAGCGTCCACATTGCGCCAAAGCTGCTTCAGCTTTAACCCTGCATCTTTGTGCGCTTGGGTGTGAGAATCAAATACGCGCTTCCACTTAGCAAAGTTCGCCAGCTTGTTGCGACATAGCATGTGAGTCATGGAATCTCCTCCTCTCTAACTCTAGCGCCTAACGTTGGACATGAGCGGACCGCGGAGGCCGTAGGCCGGAGAGGGTCCGCTCGATGGACCGGTTAGGCGCCATTGGGGAAGTGTGCCAGGGCGCTAGCCTGACGAGCCGAACGGAGCATTGCATTCGGGCTCTGTGCTGCCCCACGGAACTTGCGAGCAACGCGCCGGCCGTGTGCTTGATGGACTGAACGCTGTAGCGTGGCAAACCGAAGCAAACTTCATGAACGCTGTGCGGTCGAAGGCGGCAGCAGAGGCCAAGCGCCCGCGGCAGTGGATTGAAAGCGACGATGGTTCGCAGTGCGACAAAGATGCTCCCGAGACTTGCACAGGCGGCACGTAGCTGGCGTCTAACATAAAGTAGTTGGAAAACGTCCGCGTTACAACGCGGACGTTTTCTAACTACTTACATCCGTGGTAGCACCGGATGGGTTCATCCGCAAGTAGGGAGTTTATACGCATCGCTGCCGTTGGATCAATAGGTTACTACGAGGCTGCCAAGGCCGGCCTAGCTTTTCAGAGAGGTGCCGCAGTGGAGAAAGGCGGAAGATGGCCGTCTAGTTCCGACTTGACTGTATGCTGCGTTTGTGAAACCGTAGATTGGGGCAGGGACATGGAGAGACGGTATGAATCCGGTCAAAACGCCTTCACCCTTCTTGGAGCGGGTTCGGGCCGCCATCCGCGTGCGGCATTACAGCATCAGGACCGAAGAGAGCTATCTGTTCTGGGTGCGGCGCTTCATCTTGTTCCACGGAAAGCGCCACCCGGGTGAATTGGGAGCGGTAGAAGTCGGACAGTTTCTGACGCATCTCGCCGTCGATAGGAAGGTCGCGGCCAGCACCCAGAACCAGGCGCTAAACGCGCTCGTATTCCTGTACAAGAACGTGCTCGAACGTCCACTCGGGGAGGTCGCAGACGTGGTGCGGGCGAGGCGGCCGCAAAGGTTGCCGGTAGTCCTCGAGCTTCCGTCAATAGGTGTGTAAATAGCTCAGGCGGCTTCCCTCACAGACTCCTCTTTGATTCGTATTCCATCGGTATAGGTCGCTCCCTGGTAGACGTCTTTGAGGAGGTCTGCCGCATTGAGAC
>JBOIEG010000171.1:0-1365 GCA_050740915.1 Gammaproteobacteria bacterium
TCGGGATCTCGCGTTCCGGCGGTGCTCGGAATCCTCATGTATTTCAATATACACTGCGGTTCCTGCGCTCCGGCGGAACGCGACCTTCCTTCGCTCGCGACGGTTTTTTCACAAACTCTCAGCGCAAGATAACACACAGCGCATCAAGATGTCTAGTTATTTAGGGGTCTGACACCTTTTTCCAGACACCTTTTTTCCGTAGGGGTCTAGCCATGCACCGAGTATGCAGGATTTGTTGGAATGTTAGAACTGACCCCTTTGTCCGGACCCAAATAAACCGAGCCTGGCCCCTTTATAGGCCCTAGCGTTAGGCATACACGTTAATTCACTCACACTCAATGTCGGCTTTAGTCCTCTTGCTCTATCTCGTGAATAGGTCACAAGATTCTTGTGGAAAAAGTCACAGCGCTAAAGGACGTTAGCACATAGACTGAGTATCGCTTTCACGTCCATCTTCCTAGATGGAACTTGGGAAGCTCACTTTTTCATTGAACAAAGGAGAAAGCAATGGCAAAAGTAACGCGCATAGACTGGACCATAAAAACTGGTGAGAGCTGGTGGAGTGGAACTGACACACAGATCAAGATAGAAATCTATCGTGATAACCAACTTCTCAAAAGGCTAAACTTGGAGCCTGGTCGAACACTTCGCCTCAATCGCGACGAGTTAGCAACCTATTACTGGATTTTCCAAAGTCCAGATGGTCTCGGAGTTGCTGTATCAGGAACTGCAGTGCCATACTACGAGGAGTTTCCTAACGGAGTCCGAGGTCATCTCAGAGGTTGTGAATTTTTCGACATTCGCGGCGATAAGCCGCCGAGAGGGGATACCGGCGCCGGTGAGACAAGCGCGGGTGGAATGTCGCCTAGTCCTCGCAAAACCCGCCAATTCGCCCCAAACGACGAGTCTCGGGGACTTTGTGCCCCGTTATCCGGTCATTTGCCGCCACTTCAGGCGCACCTGTCCCTAGCCCGAGCAACTCGGGCGCCAGGGCGAAGCTGCGCATCAGGTTGTGTGCCAACGCCTGGAGCATCAGTACGCTTAGAACTTTGCCTTTTCAGCGCACCCGCAACCGGGTCAAGCCGCGTTCTCGCGCTAAGGCATTGACGCATTCGGCGGTCGCCGCCCTCTCTTTGTAGAGGGCCTGGGCTTCCTCCGTCCCCATCCGTTTTCGCCAAGCGGCCACCGCTTCGCTGTCTCTGGGTTTCGGTGCGTGCGGATCGATGGCTTCGTCTTTCAGCTTCGGCACCGGCGCGTAAACACAGGTGTTCTCCGCCACCGTGTCCAGCTGCGCATGGGCCGGATAGCCGCCATCCACCAGCCACTGCTCCGGACTCTCCCGGCACCGTTCGGTGACTTGCTCGA
>JBOIEG010000172.1:0-4450 GCA_050740915.1 Gammaproteobacteria bacterium
CGGAGCAATTCGATGCCTGGATCGGAGCCACGCGCAAGAAGGGACCGAAGCTCGATCGTGAATCTTACGCTGCGTTGACAAGGCAAAGCATGAACATCCCGCCATTCACTTTTAGTGCGGCCGATCCCGAGCTGTTTCAGCAGATCGTCACACAGAAACTGCCGCCTGGACCTGGCCCGCGGACCGGGCGACCGGATCTGAGCGTATCCCCGCGGACGGAGCACTAGATATGTTGGGCAAGCTCAGCTGGGCGGCTATTCCGCTCAACCAGCCGATCCCGTTGATCGCATCGGGCGTCGTCGGCCTCGTGATCATCGGCGTCCTCGCCTGGGTTACCTTGAAGGGATGGCTCCCCTACCTTTGGCGGGAGTGGATCACCAGCGTCGACCACAAGCGGATCGGGATCATGTACATCCTGCTCGCGATGGTGATGCTGTTGCGCGGCTTCTCCGACGCGATCATGATGCGGTCGCAACAGGCCCTCGCGTTCCAGTCCCCGGGCTATTTGCCGCCAGAGCATTACGACCAGATCTTCTCGGCCCACGGCACGATCATGATCTTCTTCGTTGCGATGCCGTTCGTCATTGGGCTGATGAACTTCGTCGTGCCGCTCCAGCTCGGGGTCCGCGACGTCGCGTTTCCGACACTCAATTCGGTCGGCTTCTGGCTGACCGCCACGGGGGCACTGCTGGTCAATATCTCATTGGTCGTTGGAGAATTCGCGCGGACCGGATGGCTGCCGTATCCGCCGCTCTCCGAACTCACCTATTCACCCGGTGTCGGAGTCGATTACTACCTTTGGTCGCTTGAAATTTCCGGTGTGGGGACCTTGCTGGCAGGAATCAACCTCATCACCACGGTCCTGAAGCTTCATGCTCCCGGCATGACCTACACGCGCATGCCGATGTTCTGCTGGACGACCCTCGCCTCTAACCTGCTGATCGTCGCCGCCTTCCCTATCCTCACCGCGACGCTGGCCATGCTGCTGCTGGACCGTTACCTCGGTTTCCACTTTTTCACCAACGAAGCCGGCGGCAACATGATGATGTTCATGAACCTCATTTGGGCGTGGGGACATCCGGAGGTCTACATCCTCATTCTGCCCGCCTTCGGCGTATTCTCGGAAGTGGTCTCGACGTTCTCCGGCAAGCCGCTGTTCGGCTATCGCTCGATGGTCGCCGCGACAATGGCCATCTGTATCCTTTCTTTCACGGTGTGGCTGCACCACTTCTTCACGATGGGCGCCGGCGCCGACGTCAACGCGATCTTCGGCATCGCTTCGATGATCATCGCGGTGCCCACGGGCGTCAAGATCTTCAATTGGCTCTTCACGATGTACGGCGGCCGGATCGTTTATTTGACGCCACTATTGTGGTCGATCGGCTTTATGGTCACATTCGTGATCGGCGGAATGACCGGTGTTCTGCTGGCGGTGCCCCCGGTAGACTTCGTGCTTCATAACAGCCTTTTTCTTGTGGCCCACTTCCACAACGTCATCATCGGCGGGGTGCTGTTCGGCGCGTTCGCTGGCTACACTTATTGGTTTCCGAAGGCGTTTGGCTTCCGGTTGCACGAAGGACTCGGCAAGGCCTCGTTCTGGTGCTGGATCTCAGGCTTCTACGTCGCCTTCATGCCGCTCTATGTCCTCGGCCTCATGGGAATGACCCGTCGCATGCAGCACTACGATGTCGCGGCCTGGCATCCATGGTTGCTGATCGCGGCCGGCGGGGCGGCGATCATCCTTATCGGAATAATTTTACAGATTGCGCAGCTCGTCGTCAGCATTCGCCGGCGTGAGGAGCTTCGCGACGAGACCGGCGATCCTTGGAATGGACGCTCCCTCGAATGGGCGACACCGTCCCCTCCGCCAGCTTTCAACTTCGCGGTGCTCCCCAATATCACGGGCGAAGAGGCCTACTGGGGCATGAAGCAGCGGGCCCTCCAGCAGGCGAGGCTCAGCGAGGAGCCCGCCTATGCGGGAATCGAGATGCCTAGGAACAGCCCAACCGGCTTCATCTGCGCCTTCTTCGCAACGATCATGGGTTTCGCGTTGATCTGGCACATTTGGTGGGTGGTAGGCCTAGCCGCTTTGGGCGCCTATGCCACCTTCGTCGTCTTTGCTTGGCGGGACAAGGACGAGTACATCATTCCAGCGGAAACAGTCGCGGGCATCGATCGAGCCAATCGAAGCGCGCGCAGTGCGGCGCTCGCCCGACGGCAGGCGGCGCCATGACAACCATCGACGCGGCCGTCGGCCAAAGCGACCCGCATCACCTCGGACACGACCGGGAGTTGCCGTATCGCCAGCACACGGAGGGGCACGCGGGCGGTGGGCTGGTATCGAAGCGCATCATCACCGGCTACGGCTTCTGGATTTTTCTTCTGAGCGACATCGTCATGTTCTCCGCCTTCTTCGCCGCCTATGCGGTGCTGGTCGGCGAGACAGCAGGGGGCCCGAGCGGCCGGGACTTGTTCAACCTCCCAAACGTTGCCCTCGAGACGGCGTTCCTTCTCGTCTCGAGCTTCACCGTCGGCCTCGCAAGAATCGGTGCCCGAGCGCGCAGCGGATCCTGGTTTTATGGGGCGATGGCCGCGACCTTCATCCTTGGAGCCGGGTTTCTGAGCATCGAGGTCCGAGAGTTCGCGGGCATGGTTGCGCGCGGAGCGGGCCCGACACGCAGCGCGTTCCTCTCGGCCTTCTTTACGCTGGTCGGATGCCACGGCTTTCATATCACTGCCGGCCTGCTGTGGCTGCTGACGATGATGGCGCAAGTGTTTGCCAAGGGATACCGGGCGGATATTCTTCGGCGCATGCTCTGCTTCAGCCTGTTCTGGCACGCCTTGGACATCGTTTGGGTTGCGATATTCACCGTGGTGTACCTGATGGGAGCGGGGCAATGAGCTACTCCGAGCCAACAAGTGACCTCCATCGCACGGACACCGCGCCGGGCGATCAGCGCCTTGAGGGAGTTGAGATCGCCGAGGGAATCAAGAGCTATTTGATTGGGCTTGGACTCGCGATCCTGCTCACCGTTATATCCTTCTTCATCTCAGGCACCACACTCGTCTGGCGTCCGAGCATTCCCGTCGCTTTGGTTGTACTCGCAATCGCGCAGATGGGGGTTCATCTTGTCTTTTTCCTCCACATCACGACTGGCCCCGACAACGTCAACAATGTCATGGCGCTTGCCTTCGGCGTGCTCATCGTCCTGCTGCTCCTCACCGGTTCGCTCTGGATCATGGCGAATCTGAACCACAATATGGCGTTCACGGACGAGTCCATGTACACGCAGCACGAACGTGGTTTGGAAATCCGCACCCTATCCGCAAGGGGCGTCGTCGGTCCCACCGAAACCGCGTCGGTTCGCGCGCGTGTTTCCGGCGTGATCCAGGAGGTCCATTGCGACGTCAACATGCAGGTGAAGGCGGGCCAGATGTGCGCGAAAATCGATCCGCGCCCCTATCAAATCATCGTCGATCAAAGCGGAGCCGACCTGCAAACAGCCGAGGCGCGACTCGAAAAAGACGAAGCGGATCTGGCCCAGGTGAAAGCGACCCTCGAGAGCCAGGAGGTCCTGGCAAAGCGCCGGGCCAGTTCACGAAAAGCGCTTGACAACTCTCGCAAGGCCTTCGAGAGGGCGCAGACGCAGACAAACCGCGAAGAGGCAAGAGTCGCTGAGCTCCAGGCGGCGCTTCATGCCGCCGAGACCAACCTCGGCTACACCGATATCGGTTCACCGATTGACGGAACAGTCGTGTCGCGCAATGTCGAATTGGGCCAGACGGTCGCGGCGGGCTCAGAAAAGCAGCCTCTCTTCGTCATCGCCGCAGATCTCGCCCACTCACAGCAACGCCGCGAGCAGCGCTAAGGACAGCGGCGAGGTCAAGCTCGGTGACAAAGTTACGTTCACCGTCGAGGCTTTTTCGAACCGTATGTTTTCTGAGCAAGCTGCAAGCCTGCCCCTAAACCGAAGAAGCTCTTCCATACGAAGCACAAGGCAAGTGTTATTGTTCAAAGCGAGATTAGTCGCCTTACCAAAGACCAGATTTATCTGGTTACCCAAGCGAGATATTGGAACTACGGGGGGGAACTCTTTGCTCCTTTTTTCATCACCGGCGTGATCTTGGGCGTGTGGCTTTTCGGTGGGCTTTGGGTTGCTATAGCGTGCGGCGGGATACACGATGCAAGCGGCGGCGTGGGGTTTGTTGGCTGGATTACCGGGTTGTGCTATGCGCTCCTTGCGATAGCGCTCACCCTTTCGCTTTGGATCGGTGGATCGGTGGATCGCTCTACCTTCTCTTTTTTTCGTTTTATATTTTGTTATCACTGCTGTCCCAACGTTGAGTGCTGGAAGCGCGGTAACGATTTGATGGAGAATAGATAATTCATCTTTCTGGCTGGTCTCGATTTGAGCTGAGTGGCCTCATCTGCGAACCTGCGATGTTTTCC
>JBOIEG010000173.1:0-1261 GCA_050740915.1 Gammaproteobacteria bacterium
TCCCCATGTCTCCAGCTGCGTGCGTTCAGCCGGCTGCAACTTGATCGCCACGCGGGTGTTCGGCATGAGCGAGACCATAGCAATCACTGGAAAGTCTGTAAAGTTATTTAAGGGACACTACACTAGGACAGTTGTCACCGGATTTTACGAAACGACAGGCACCATTTCACCTGAACAAAAAGCTCCATGATGACCAAGCGGCGTGATTGTGATGAGCTACCAGCATCAGCGGATATTGTACCAGGCGCCCTGCGCAGCGAAGTCTGGCTTACGCTCCAGACCCGCCATGCCCAACAGGTGTTTTCGGGAAGAAGACCGACCGCCGAGAAACACTACATCATCGGCCTCACGCGCTTCGGGGCTATCCTCTCCCAGATCCAGGTCTGTGTATACGCCGATGACCCGTACGCGGATTGGTGGCTCGTCAAAGTCGAGGAAGCTCTGCAGCAGGCCTCCCACGAGGTCACGGTGCTGCGCCAGGCGGTGGAGCAACGCCTTCGAGACACCCCGGGGATGGAGGTCACGATCGCCGAATCCCTTAATCCCGTGCGGATGCCCTTGCAGTTCCGCAACCCCTTCGCCTATGCCGCGGCGCGCATCCTCGCGGACTTCGATGTGTTGGTTCGTGGCGTCCTGACCGCCAGACACATCGGGCTCATGGACCGGCGGGAAGCCGAGCGCTGTATCGTACTGGGGGGCCGCGCCTTGCGCCGGGCGATGGGCGCCGCCCTGGGCTACAAGTACGAAGGCGTGAAACGCCAAGATATCCACGAAGCCAACGCCAAGGCGCAACAGGCCCAGGAGCGCATGGGTGCGCTGCCGGCTGAAGTGCTGGAGGGCAAACGCCGGGCGCGTCATGCGCCCAAGAAGCGCTCCATCAAACAACTGAGCGGCGGATCTGTCTTCATGCGTCCCGGCGGACTGGTTGAACGCTGGGGCATGCCGAAGTCACCAATCCCAGAAGAACCGAAAGGAACCTGAACCCTAAACGAGCCACTCATCCCCGGCTGAGAGCGGCCTGCGCCCCGTGGAGGCCGAGACCCTGCGGCTCGCTGCGCGCTGGGCCATCGCCAACAGCGCCGCCCGATCCCTCGGCCATTACCTCGAGCGTTACCGCGGCGTGCGCGCCTTACCAAAAGCCTCGGAAACCGGATGAGGGTTTTCCCTGGACTTGGAGCGGTCCTCGGCGTATAGGCGCTGTGAGGCGGATCGGCTTGGTCTGCTGCAATCACCGAACAGGAGGCAGTCATGTCGAATCACT
>JBOIEG010000174.1:0-1967 GCA_050740915.1 Gammaproteobacteria bacterium
CTCTGGCCCAGTTCAAAAAATGAACTCTGCCAGAGTTCAAAATCTGAACTCTGCTGCTAAGTCCTTGATAATCGACTCAGTTCAAAATATGAACTCGGCTCTTTGTAGTAGTAGTAGTTTTATAAATAAAAAAGCTACTACTACATGCAGAGGTGGAGAAGATCGATCACCGAGCGCGCAAGCGCAACGTCCGCTCATCTTCCCCGAACCCCTCACCCAAAACGAGCAACGCCTGGCCGAGATGTACCTCCATGGCGTTACCCCCGATCTGCACCAAGCGCTGCTCGATGAGCTCGCGGACAAGCTCAGCCGTCAAGCCAAGACCAGTCGCCCGGTGCGTAACGCCATCGGGCTCCTCTCCTGGATGTGCCACGAGGCCAAGGCGGGACGCCCGCCTTTGACCAGCGCCCACTTACAGGCTCGTGAGCGGCGAGATCGCGCACACCATGTAGCCCAAACAGCTCGAAGCAGCAAAACGCCACTTGACCGAAATGGCCTTGGGAAAAGCAAGCCCGACGTGAATCACATCCCGTGTTTATGGTCACACCCTACCCGAGAATGGCGAAGCTCGGCTCCGACTGATGGCAGTGCCACCACCCCTGCGAAGCAGCGCTGCCTGGCGGGTTATGGCAGTGCCATAGCCCCCGTTGGGGTTTTCCTGGCAAGTGGTGGCAGTGCCACCACCCCCGTCTGGGGTTTTCTGGTAAGTGCTGGCAGTGCCAGCACCCCTGCGAAGGAGCGCCGTCTGGTGGGTGATGGCAGTGTCTTACTCGGTGTCGGGGCAGTGGTGGCAGTGCCACCACCCCTGCGAAGGAGCGCCACCGGGCGGGTTATGGCACTGCCATAACCCACGTCGTGGTTTCCTGGCCAGTGGTGGCAGTGCCATATCCCCTGTAAACGCCTGGTACAGAGATGAGCGGTAGCTCCGACCCTGTGGATAACAGCACAGCGCGGCCGGAAGATGATACAGCCGCTCTCGGGGCTGGGGACGCCCCAGGCGCCCTGCGCAGCGAGGTTTGGCTCACACTCCAGACCCGCCACGCCCAGCAGGTGTTTTCAGGAAGAAGACCGAGTGCCGAGAAGCACTACATCATCGGCCTCACCCGCTTCGGCGCTATCCTCTCCCAGATCCAGATCTGCGTCTATGCCGATGACCCGTACGCGGACTGGTGGCTGATCAAGGTCGAGGAAGCTCTGCAGCAGGCCTCCCACGAGGTCACGGTGCTGCGCCAGGCGGTGGAGCAACGACTGAGTAACACCCCGGGGATGGAGATCAAAATCGCCGAATCCCTGCATCCCGTGCGGGTACCCTTGCAGTTCCGCAACCCCTTTGCCTATGCCGCGGCGCGGATCCTCGCGGACTTCGATGTCTTAGTGCGTGGCGTCCTGACCGCCAGACACATCGGGCTCATGGACCGGCGCGAAGCCGAGCGCTGTATCGTCCTGGGGGGCCGCGCCTTGCGCCGGGCGATGGGCACCGCCCTTGGCTACAAGTACGAAGGGGTGAAACGGCACGATGTCTACGAAGGCAATGCCAAGGCGCAACAGGCTGAGGAGCGCATGGGGGCGCTGCCGCCGGACGTGCTGGAGGGCAAACGCCGGGCGCGTCATGCGCCCGAGAAGCGCTCCATCAAACGCCTGAGCCGCGGATCTGTCTTCATGCGTCCCGGCGGACTGGTTGAACGCTGGGGCATACCGAAGTCACCAATCCCAGAAGAACCGAAAGGAGCCTGAACCATGAACGAGCAACCCATCCCCGTCTGAGAGCGGCCATCGCCAACAGCGCTACCCGATGCCTCGGCCATTACCTCGAGCGTTACCGCCGCGTGCGCGCCTTTCGAAAAGCCTCGGAAACCGGATGAGGGTTTTCCCTGGACTTGGAGCGGTCCTCGGCGTATAGGCGCTGTGAGGCGGATCGGCTTGGTCTGCTGCAATCACCGAACAGGAGGCAGTCATGTCGAATCACT
>JBOIEG010000175.1:0-2214 GCA_050740915.1 Gammaproteobacteria bacterium
ACCGGTTGTGCAGATCAGTCAGCTACTGAAACCGTGGCACGTCCCGTCCGGACCTTTCGGGTAGGGGAGCACGCCGGGGCAGGTTCTACCAGTTACGCCGGTGAGGTCAAGGCGCGTTATGAAACCCAATTGTCGTTCAGGGTTTCGGGGAAGATCGTAGCGCGGCATGTCGACGTCGGGGACCGGGTGAAAAAGGGGCAGCTCATCGCCGAGCTAGATCCGAGCGATTATCAGCTGGCCGCTCAAGGTCTCGCGGCTCAACTCGCGGCGGCCCGTGCCGAGCGTGATTTTGCGAAGGACGACGTTAAGCGCTATCAGGACCTCTTGGAGCAGAAGTTCATCAGCCCCGTCGAGTACGACCGGCGCGAAACCCTCTACAAGGCGGCACACGATAAAGTTAGCGCACTCGACTCGCAACTGCGCCAGGCGCAGAATCAGACCGCCTATACTCGCCTCTTAGCCGATCGCAACGGGGTCATCACCGCGCGAGACGTCGAGGCCGGTCAAGTGGTGAGCGCAGGGCAAGTCATCGTGACGCTCGCGGACTTCGGTGAGAAAGAGGTGGCCATCGACATCCCGGAGCAACGCGTTGCCGGGGTGCAGCCGGCGGGCGATGTCACGGTAGGGCTCTGGGCCGATGGACGACGGCGCTTAAAAGGTCGCACGCGCGAGATCGCCCCGAGTGCCGATCCGGCGAGCCGCACCTATCGCGTCAAGGTGACCTTACTCGAAGGGAAGGATCGCGCCCAACTCGGTATGACGGCAACGGTCTATATGAAGACGCCCCAGACTGATGGGCTCGCCATCCCGCTCGCCGCGGTGTTTTCACCCCAGCGCCAGCCCGCCGAGTCCCGTGTCTGGGTGGTGGAGGAGACCGAGCATACCGTCCGATCCGTACCCGTGGAGCTCGGCGTGCCCGTCGCAGATGAGCGCATCGTGATCGCTGGTCTCACACGAGGGGAGCTCATCGTCACCGCAGGGGTTAGCCGGTTGATCGAGGGACAGGCCGTGCAGCTTGTCGAGGACGCAGCGGGATTGGCCATGCAGGGTGGCAATCGCCAAGAGAGCGCCGGCAAACGATCGACACTGATCGCAGGAGAGCTTCGATGAAAGGCTTCAACCTGACCGACTGGGCGCTTAATCATCGCGCGTTTACCGGTTTCCTGATCGGGCTCTTGGTGCTGGGCGGGGTCTTCGCCTACTTCCGCCTCGGGCAGCGGGAGGATCCGGACTTCACCTTCCGTGTCGTGGTGGTGAAGACCCTCTACCCCGGCGCCACCGCGCACGAGATCGAGGAGCAGGTGACCGACCGTTTGGAAAAGAAGATCCAGGAGCTGCCTTATCTCGACTACCTCCGCAGTTACGCGAAGCCGGGTGAGTCATTGATCTTTATCACCCCTCGTCAGGACACCCCGCCCAAGGAGATCCCGTCCCTCTGGTACCTCGTGCGCAAGAAGGTCAACGATATCCGGCACACCTTGCCGCCCGGTGTCGTCGGGCCTTTCTTCAACGACGAGTTCGGGGGCACGTACAGCACCCTCTATGCGTTCTCGGGCGAAGGTTTCAGCGCTGCCGAGATTGAGGATGCCGTCGATTGGGTCCGACAACAGCTCCTGCGGATCGAGACCGTCGAGAAGGTCGATTTGATCGGCGTGCAGGAGGAGCGGATCTACGTCGAGTTCTCCGACAAGAAGCTCGCCGAGCTGGGATTGCATCCTCAGGCGGTGGCGCAGGCGCTGCAGGCCCAGAATGCCATGACTTTCGCTGGGGTGATCACGGCGCCGCTGCGCAACCTCCCGATCCGCATCACCGGGAAGTTCGATTCCATGGAGAGCGTCAAGAACCTCGCGCTTCGCATTGCCGGCCGCACCTTCCGAGTCGGTGACATTGCCGCCGTGTGGCGCGGCTACGTGGACCCGCCGGACTTTAAGATGCGCTTCAACGGCAAGGAAGTCATCGGCCTCGGCGTGACCATGAACAAGCGGGGCGATGTGCTCAAGCTCGGCCAAGCGCTCGAAGCGGCCATGCACCGGATCGAGCGCGAGCTCCCGCTCGGCATTGAGGTCGAGCAGGTCGCCAATCAGCCGCGCGTCGTGAAAACGGCGATAGCGGAGTTCATGCGCACCTTCTTCGAGGCGCTTGCGGCGGTGCTGCTCGTCAGCTTCTTGAGCCTGGGTTTCCGCACAGGCTCCATTGTCGCACTGACGGTGCCGC
>JBOIEG010000176.1:0-1689 GCA_050740915.1 Gammaproteobacteria bacterium
CCCTCGTCAAGGCGAGCGACACGTGGGGACCGGAGGCGCCGGCGACGAAGGGTCTCCAGTATGCACTCGCACAGAAGCGCAAGGGATTCGTCCCGGCCAACGCCCTCACGACGAACCCGCTCCGGCCGCCCGCCAAAGGCATCGAGACGATCACGCCGGGGCCGACCAATCCGTTCGAGATGCGGTCGATGCACGAGGAGATGCTGGCCAACCTCCGCGCCTCCGGCGGCAAGATCGGGCATACGAAGGCGGCTCAACTCGAGCAACTCGTGTACGAGGCGAGGCAAGAGGCGGCAGGGCTCAAAGCCCGTGGGCAGACGATGACGCCGCAACGAATGGCGGAGATCCAGGCTCGCCAGGACGCCATCATGTCCGGCGCCGAGGTGACCTTTGCGACCGAGGCGGAGGCGCTCAGCACAGCATCGGGTGAGCTAGCGAAGTCCACAACGCCGGCGGCGGTCGACTCATTCGTGGCCTCACTACCGCCGCACTATCAGAGGGATCCCGCCTTCGCTGAGCAGCTTCGACGCATGGTGACTGAGCGTAAGGCGCTGCTCGCCCGTCAGCTCAAGCCGCGGCTCGCCTTGCCGGAGAAGACGCCGGAGGTGCTCAGGCTTGAGGAGTCCGCCCGGCCTTACGGCGCTGACATTTCGCTGGAGGGCGGCCGGGTCACTCTCCGACATGCTGGACAGCCGATACGGGACTTCCGCACGACGGCGGACGCCGAGACGTGGCTCAAGGCGTTGGAGACCGGAGAGGCGGCACCCCTCGATCCGACTCGGCTGCTCGCGAGCATGAGACAGCAGCTCATGACCGAGGGCACCATCCGCGGCTGGCACGGCACGTCGGCAGAGCGCGCCGAACAGGTCTTGGCCAAGGGATTCCATCCTCTTAACAGAGACACTGAAGTTCTTAAAGCGATAGAAGATGCCGGTATCGGCGCTCAACAGTGGAAAACTCTGCCAAAGTCTCTACGAGACAACATCAGACCGAGTTTTGCGGCTATTTCACAAGAACGAAGCAAGGTTCACTTTACCTCCGACCCGGCTTATGCCGCTGAATACTCTGCTTTGGGCGGAGAATTCTATCAAGAGGCACTTGTTCGTACTCGGATGGTTAAGACGGCATTGGATCATGGATATACCCCTAACGAGGGCGACAACATGATGCAGATTATAGGGTACTTGAATCGAAATACTCTGCATGTGCCAACTGCTGAAATCAAAGACCCCTTACGCCGTTCGGTTGTGGCCGCCGACATCAAGGTCTCTCCGGCGGAACGCCAGATCCTCTTAGGGCAGCTCGACGCGCTTCTTGTAGCACCTCCCAAAGATGAGCAAGGCACCATCGATGCTCTATCCAAGCTGTTCACGGAAATTCGCGTCGTGCCGAAAGACGTGAAGATTCGACGTATGACGCAAGACCCACAGAACACGCTTCGTACCTGGGAGAATCTTCCCATTGAGGGCGGCGTGAACAACGTCCAAGAGCTTCGCATGCTCGCTCACAGTCGTGCAATGGTCGTCGACTACGACGGCGCCGCGCTCAACGTGACGAACCAAATGACGGGGGAGACGATTCGAGGACTTGACAGTTTGAAAGAAGTGGCGGAGGCTATCCGATCTGCGCCAAATGTAGCCGTTGCAGCCCGCGAGATAGGCCCGCGGGTTCCGGGTGCTCCCCCGCTGC
>JBOIEG010000177.1:0-1779 GCA_050740915.1 Gammaproteobacteria bacterium
GCAGGTAGGGTGTGTCACGATCGCATTGACGGAAGTGGCTCATGCACGCTCGCTCATTGAATCCATTGCCGATCCGATCGGTTTGCACATCAAAAGTTCCGCCTTAAGTCCGACAGGCTCCTAGGTGCTGCAGAATCGCCGCACTCTCGCTCAGCCTTGCGCCGCTCTCCAGCAGTAAGGCGGGAACCTTGCGCACGGGGTTCACGCGCGCGTAGAGATCACCCTGCGCATCTCCAGGTAGATTTATGCGACAGAGGCGGTAGGGTTGGCCGAGCCACTCCAAGGCGACGATCGATCCGAACGAGCTCCCCTCAGGGACGCCGTAAAAAAGCACTGGTTCCATGTTTGACTCCTTACGCAAGAGTGAGATCGCAGCTGATATGATATAAAGCGCTCTTTGGCTGTAAAGTAGGCACAAAAATGTTCGGTGATTACAGATTTTATACTTGGGTGAGGCGATGAAGAACACGGTATCGGGATGCTCGATCGAGGATGCGATGCGCCTAATGGGCGGCCGTTGGCGAACACTGCTGATCTACTATCTGATCGAAAGCCCCAAGCGGTTCAGCGATCTGCGCCGGGACAATCCCAAGATCTCTCAGCGAATGCTGACGCTCGAGCTCCGCGAGCTGGAGGTTGCGGGTGTGGTGTCTCGAACCGTTTATCTAACCAAGCCCCCTCAGAGTTTGTGAAAAAACTTACTGCGCTCGGGATCTCGCGTTCCGGCGGTGCTCGGAATCCTCATGTATTTCAATATACACTGCGGTTCCTGCGCTCCGGCGGAACGCGACCTCCCTTCGCTCGCGACGGTTTTTTCACAAACTCTGAGCGCAGCCTAGCCTCATGCACATGCACCGTGAGCCTTCCATCTCTCACGATGATCTGCGGCTCTCGCGGCTTCGCCTCGGTGGGTGGTGGGCTGGCGAGCTGTAGCCCGCTGTGGACTCTTGGCGTCTCGGTTTTGGGTCGAGTGGGTTTAGATTGATCCGATAAAACGCCTTGCTCGCTTAGGATCCAAACGGACGCGATAAGCGCCAGGGTGCCAACTACAGCGATCTTTACTAACGGCCACATGTCTCCATTCCTCTGTATCTATTTAATGACTTAGCTTGCAATTCGACGCGCGCACGGTTGCCTTTCAGGTCAGGAAGCTCCTGTTTAAGAAGCGCGCACATGCATGGATTAAAGACGTACAGGACGCTCCAATTTTGCCGGGTGAGTAAAAATTTTTGTAATGCCAAACTTGCCGCCTCGGCTAGGTCTTTCGCCCGGTGAGGCCAAGGGAAGACGTGCTGGCATGGGCTCGATGGCCTGACAAAGGCCGCCCCCCCCCAAGAACGAGAACCTGACCATCAGTGACTGCGTTATGTGCAAGGCCGACTCCGGCCAACTGCGCCATCCGAGCCTACACTTGTTGCATCCGCCATCCCTGTCCCACGGACTCAAAACGTGGGTGGTCAGCGAAATCTTTTTGCGAATTCGTAACGTAATGTACGTGTGTTAAGGAGTGAAACATGTGGTTGCGAGTGGATAGTCCGCCGCTGGCGAACTATCCACCGCGGAGATCACTGCCTTAATCTATCTACGAGTGCGTGCCAAGGGCGTTACCCTTGGCTTGGAGGTCTGGGATGAACAGGAACCGCTCAGCGCTACAAGCGCTGACACGCAAGACTCTAGAAGATGACAACCGCCGCTATACGGGCCGCGGTGGGGTCAGCGCGGAAAATCGGGGTCTCGGCTTTCTCCCTGCCTATCGCGATAGCGAACGGGTAACATCCA
>JBOIEG010000178.1:0-2637 GCA_050740915.1 Gammaproteobacteria bacterium
TTGTCCATATATCCACAGCCAGAGCCTGTAGGACTTGCGTCAGAATCGTTGTTTTCCTCAGACGCCCTTAACTCCATGGGGTCTATCAAGTAGAAAACTACCCACAAATTTTGCTGAGGAGCCATAATATTAGGTGTGATGTAGTAGTCTGCGGTAACTATCTGACCGCGACCCATATTGGCACCCTGCTGCAGCATCCCGCCCTCGGCGAGCTCGCGTTCTTCGGTCATCCTGGCCAGGCCCTGGCTGCGCTCGACCACATTAAAACAGCCGCTTTGCACGGGGAAAGTGTGGCCGCCCCACCAATGCGGCATTTGGGCCAAAGCCGGGGACTGGCTCTCCACCAAGGCAATCGTCCCAATCGGAGCATTACAACGTGTGAGCTGCCGTGCCGCACCCGGGGCATTGCCTTCGCCCGCCGAGCCAGTCACCATCGAGCCGCCTACACCGAGCTGGGTCGTGGCACATGCTGTTGGGTCCGAGTAACGCCGCCACCATGACGACTAATCTGCTACTAATTTTCATATCCCTTCTCCTCTAGTAAATTGCTGTCTGACTCGGGCCTCTTGTTCACGAGACCCTCGCTAATTCCACACGTGCAAGGCCTGTCAAATTTGCCGGGCAGGCTGAAAAATTTTCTGCCCAATGGGCTCTTCTTGTCCGCCCGCTGCCGTTACTACGCGCCTCACCCAATCCCTACATGCGCGTCGCGGTTAACTCGGCGCAGCCGGTCGTCAAAATCCGACCCATGATCTTCGAGCCACTTACTTCCACATGGCCCTCGATATCATGCCGCTCGAAGCCGAGCGGTCGCTTGATCCAATCCCTACTTTCAAGGCCAATTCTGCCGCCAGCCAGATCGTAATGCCCGCTCATCCTAAACTTGCCGCGCGGATATCGCCAGTGCCGATGAGCCGCGCGCTAAGGTGCTCCACTGAACCTTCTTCGACAATGACAGTTCCAGTCCCGTCCAGGCTCAGATCCGCTCTGTCAGTCACCTCTGCTACCCTAATCGTGCCGCTTCCACCGACCGTAAGGATAGCCGGACCCACTCGACCCAGTTGCACCTCGCCGGCTTCAGGCAAGACATGGACCGGAGCCCTGAGATCCCCTGCCCTTACATCGCCCGTTAGTCCTGTTATGGTCAAAGGGGTACCGCTTGGCACGGCAAATCGAAGTTGCATTCGCTCACTCGTCGACTTATCGCTAGAGCTGCCTCCGATCGCCGAGATCGCCGTGGAACCGCCCGTTGCGATTACCGTCTGAGAACCGACGACCACGGTGCTTCTATGCGCGCTGTTGCTCGAAGGCTGGCTTACCACCAGCTCCCCTCCGTCCATGTGCAGATCGAGCGATTTAAGCGCCCCACTACTGCCTCGGGCGGTGAACGCGATATCCGGGCGTGGCTCTACAGTGATCTCTACCTCCGCTGCTGTGTTGTCCAGCCTCAGCGCCTGTGCAACGAAGCGCCCGCTGCGCTCGGCCGCCGCGGTGTTGAGCGCAACAACAAACAAAATCAGTGCGCTGAGCGAAAGCCGGTTTGGCATCAAATCAATCCTCCCGCGTTATCAGACACGTGGTATCGCCAGCCGAAGTGACCGTGATCGCTCGCTTACGGCTCGCAGGGCGAGAGAAGGCGGCCGTGAAGTTGGCCGGCAGAGTAGCCAACATATCGTACAAGCCGTGCTCCTCGATGATCTTCTGGCCCCATTGCCAGCATTGCAGACTGACCGGACCCTGTGGGATGAGGTTCTTGGCGTTGGGCCCGGCGATGGTCAGAATTTCTGCCACCGCCGGCAAAGCCGTGACAGTAGTGCACAGGCCGATAAGGAATGGCAAGATACAATTCTTCATCATTGCACCCGAACAAACTGGACGCGCCGATTACGGCTGTCTTGAGGGGCGTCAGGGTTCAATAACTCGCTCAAGCCCTTGCCAACCACGCTCAGTCGCTCGGCCTTGATCCCATGATTCTGGGTCAGATAACTCGTCACAGAGGAAGCTCGCCTCTCTGATAGCTGCTGGTTACTGCTGGTTATAGGCAGGGCCGCCAACCGCATCCGTGTGGCCTTCGACGATAAGCTTGATCTCCGGGTCTTCCTGCAACAATTGCGCTAAATTATCGAGCGTGGGCAGCCATTCGGTCTTGATCTCTGCGGAATCGTAGGCGAGTTGCTTTAAACACTTTCCTTTTTACCTATGTGCCGGGGCTGGGCCCGGAACCGTTCTTCTGAATGCACTGATCACACACGTACACGGCCGGCGAAATTTGCCAGCAAAACAAAATTTTTGCATAGGTCCTTTTGCTTCAGGCTCCCGCCCACTCTCTATCCCATGTTCGTGGACTGCAAACTAAGACCGCCGCCGAAATCTTTTCGCAGATCTGAAACGTAATGTACGTGTGTAAGGAGTGAAGCGGTGGTTAGCGTGGATTACCGGCCACCGCTGAAATCACTGGACTGACATCCTCATGTCGGAGGTCTGCGATGAACAAAAGCCGCTCAGCGCTCCAAGCGCTGACACGCAAGACTCTAGAAGATGACAACCGCCGCTATACGGGCCGCGGTGGGGTCAGCGCGGAAAATCGGGGTCTCGGCTTTCTCCCTGCCTATCGCGATAGCGAACGGGTAACATCCA
>JBOIEG010000179.1:0-8041 GCA_050740915.1 Gammaproteobacteria bacterium
CGAGTATGGCACCTTCGGCAACCTGCTCGACCGCCTCTCCGGACGCTCGGTCAAGGTCGAAGGATTCATGGCGCGCATGATGTATCGGTCCCTCTATCGCATGCATCTCGCGGCGGTGCACGGACCGGTCAAGACGGGGCTCGACATGCTGACCGGATTGATCACCCACCGCAGCGAAGCGAGGGTTAAGCTACACTAAACGCGGCGGAACCCGGTCGCACGCCGACGGGAGGCCGTTTATGCCTGCAAATTCCTCTACGTCGGTATCCTCGCCGATTCCACAGCGTCAAGCGGTGAAGCGTCTTGCAACGGTTCAACCGAGCCGGCCTGCGGGCAAAAGCCAATACCGTCTGTCAAAGAAAGTCATTGGTGTTTGTCTTCGTTCTATTGAACTGGCTGACGGCCGAAAGTCATGCAAGCTCGTTCGGCCACTTGATCTGAAACTCAATCTCCTCCATTCCGCCTTCCCTTTCGTGCTCGATAGTATAGCTTGCATGGACAGGGATGTAGATCCTCTGGCCCGCAATCTGTATCTCAAAACGCTCACCGTTTTCGAGGCAATCAGCAAGCCTGCGGATTTTTGCAATAAAGTCTTTTATTGGATAACTCTTCTCAATATCAATGGTAGGTTTGGCGTTCATGTGTATTCCCGAACGTGGGTGGCAAAAGGCGGTGACAGCATCGTACCAACGGCCAGTTTCGTCGGGACTCTGCTGCCAGTGGCAGCCTGCCCGCAGGCAGGCGTGATAAACAGTGGCAAAACCATCCCGACGGATAACAACCATCCGGAGGTGCTGGACATAAGCTCATTTTGCGACCGGATCCTCCAAGCTGACGTAACCCACTTTATCAACCAACCCATGCTTGCCCATATCCTGGCAGGCGTTAATGAAGGATTTCACCGTTCCTGAAGGTTTACCGGCTGTATAAAAGTGAAGCTTACGGATGACAGGGTAAGCACCTGAACGTATCGTTTCAGGGGTGGGTAAAACGGGTGCGGCCTGTGGGTTTTCCCTTAGCACCACAACCCTTGCTTTCCCGCGTGCGTGTTTCAATGCACTGAGGCTGGTATAGCCAATTGCACCCGGTTGCGTCGCAACTGCGGCAGCAATGGCATCGTTGTCCAGTAACCTATGTACTAGGCCTGAGTACGCTGCTTCGCCCAACACCCATTCTTGGAACATTGCCGCAGTTCCCGAACTGCCGCCGCGTCCGAACATCAAGATTTCCCTTGCTTCGCCATTAAAATCCTTCCAGTTTTGTGGTTGGGCAGAGGAATAGATGTCGCGTAATTGGCTGACGTCCAAAGTGCCGACTGGATTGGTGTTGTGCACAATCACGGCGATGCCGTCCAAGGCAAGATCAAATTCCCTAAGCTCGATGCCCTTGCGGGTGGCGGCTTCACGCTCTTTGAATGATATATCACGCGAAGCCATGCCAATATCGGTCATGCCGTGCAGCAAGGCGGCAATGCCGTCGCCGGAACCGCCACCTCGCACCACAACGTCCGATTCCGGGTGTTTGCTCATAAATTCTGACGCGCAAGCCTCGGCGAGTGGGCGCACGGTTTCTGAGCCAACCACTTGAACGGAACCCGTCTCAGGTGCTTGTTTGTCTATGCATCCGGTTAAGAGAATGAGCGCTGTGAGCAATGTGAGCGCGATGGTCATGCGTTGCTTGAAATGCATTTTCGATAGCATGTAAGGCTCCTTTAGGCAGTGGTCGCCTGCAAGTTCCCAATGACAGCCGCATCATCCTGCTCTTCGCTCACCACACGTGAGACCGAACGGCGCTCAGCGTCAATACGCTCGATCTCTAGGAAAGCACGTTCGGCACTACCCAGCAAAGCCAGGAAAGCACCACGATCTGCTGACGGCATCTCTGCTCCCAACTTAAGGCAACGTTGACGGAAGTCGGCAATATTGGCCAAGTGGGCTGGGACATTGGCGGCGCCTGAAGCCCGGCCTTGGGCATCGCCAGTAATGGCATCCATTGCGTCGCTGATTTGGTCGAGCATTTCATCGACGAGCTTACGTCCGGCTTCTGAGAATTCGACACGCTCGATGCGGCGGGCGAGCTGATACAATGTGTTGCCAAGGCTGGCGGCAAAATCGGCTTCCTCGATCAGGCTGGCGACCAAATCCGCTTCGTGGTACGGCAACTGGTTGTCGAACATGTCCGCTGTGTACTGGCGGATTTCGCGGCTAAGGATGTCCGTTGTGGTGTAGTATTCGGCGCTGTCTTCGGGAGCGTTCGGCAATCCGCGAGCAGTCGCAAGGAACAAGCCCGTAGCCTCCAGATAGCGGTTGATCTCACTTTCTACGGCTGGCACTGCTTGTGCGAGGTTGTGTTGTTTGCTCGGGTCAAGAAAACGCGGCTGGGAATAATCCTCTTTATCCTCCACAGCACTGTGGCCAATCTTCGACAAGATACGCTCGAACCAGCCGATAAACGGGAACAGCAATGCGGTGTTGAAGACATTGAAAGCAGTGGAATAGACACCTACCGCGAGTGGAACCAGCGGGTACATTTCGACACCATCAATCACCTTCATCTCACCTGGATCACCAAGGAGGGACTTGACGAGCCATAAACCAACGGGGAAAAGCGGTAACATAACCGCAACCCCAATGAAGTTAAACGATATGTGGGCGTAGGCCGTGCGCTTGGCATTACGTGACAAGTTGAGCGACGCGATGAATGAGGTGATGGTGGTGCCAAGGTCCGCACCCAGCGAGAACGCAAGGCAAGTCTGCCAATCAAGCACCCCGGATGCACCCAAGCCCATCACGATGCCGATGGTTGCAGACGAGGAGTGGATGAGTGCCGTGATGATCGCGGCTGTGACCACGCACATTAAAACGCCCATGAAACTATCGGCGGACAAGCCTTGGATCACGCTCATGACTTCAGGGATGCCTTTCAATGGCTTGAGGCCACCGGTCATCATGTTCAGGCCAAAGAAGATAAGCGCGAAACCCATCACGGCGAGCGCAATGTTACGTACCTTTTCCTTATTGCTGAACACGTATACCAATGCCGACAAGCCGGCGACCAAAAGGCCGTAGAGGCCGAGTGGTAGCGCAATAAGCGAGTTGGTGAGCGTGGTGCCGATATTGGCGCCCATGACGACGCTGATCGCCGGCTTAAGTCCGAGCACCCCCGCATTAACCAAACCCACGGTCATCACTGTCATGGCGGTACTGGATTGGATGATCCCAGTAATCAGCGTCCCCGCGAGCAGACCTTTAATCGGTGAGCCGGCAAATTTGGCAAGTATCGCCCGCATTTTGTTGACCGCCAGAGCTTGGATGCCTTCTTCCATGAAAAGCAGGCCAAGCATGAAAATGCCTAAGCCTCCAATGACCGGGACGATAACGTCCTTAAACATATCTATAACCATGTTTATCACTCCCCATTGAAATTAATTTAAAGATTGCGGCTTCCGGGCGTTGCTTTTGCTGTGGCTCGATACTCAGCTAAAAAATCGATGTCGACGGACATCCTCGTCCACGTGCTCGGGCTTGATGCCGGTTTGCTTAGAGCAGCGCGGCGATGACTTTGGCGCTCAGGCTATGGGCCGGGATGCTTGACAGGCTTCCACCAAAACTGCCGATCGCCGTGCGAGCGGCGGCGGCGATGAGCACCTTCTCGGTCATTTTTTACTCTCCTCTAAACTGGTTTGTCTCGCGAGCTTCAACCTCCGCGGAATTCCGTTTGCAGAACACAGAAGCTCGAAGACGTAGCGCTAGGAGAGCAGCCGATGACACCACCCGATAGGCCCTTGAGCCCGGATTGATAGTAGAGCATCTGGCTCAGCTCATCCGGCAACATGTCTTTGTCTTGCAACAGATAAAGCAGAACGCCCGGATCGATCTGCCCGGTGCGCGTGCCCATGGGATTCTTCCCCCGCGCGCCGGCCCAATAGGAAAGCGGTGAACCGTTAAGCACTAGAGGGCGGTGATGTCCGGGTTGGAGGCCGCGAGCAACATCGGAGCCCAACCGCCCTGGCAGTTGCCCACGATGATGGGCTTAGGTGCGTCCGGATGCCTCGCGATCACCTCGCGCACGAAATGAGCTTCGGAGGCGCACACATCGGTCAGGGTCTGACCGGGCTCGGGTTGCGGGCGAAAAACGACAAAGTACACGGGGTGGCCATTGGTAAGCGCGACGCCCACTTCGCTTTCACTTTTAAAGCCTCCGATCCCCGAGCCGTGCCCGGCGCGCGGGTCGATGATGACGTAGGGGCGGCCGTCCTCGCGCACCAAGGTCCCTTGCGGTGGAATAATGCGAACCAGCGAGTAATTGACCGGCCGCGGGAGTTGGCGGCCGTCGACGATCACCTCGAAGTCGTAAGCCAAGACCGGCGGGCAACCGGCCGCCTCGTGGGCCAGGTAGGCATTCCAGCGCTGACGCAGGGCGTCCACATACAAGACCCAGCGCTGGTTGGCGTCTAGCACATATTCGCGCGCGAATTGAAAGGCCTGCGGGGAGCGTGCGCTCGCTGAGCTCAGGATCGCCTGCAGATCCGCAAATCTATTCGCAAGCTCCTCAGCGTGCCCGCGCGGGATGTTTTGGAGGTGCTGCGCCAGCAGATTGCCCACGGTTTGAAAATAGCGGGCGCTATCTTGCGCGACCTTCTCACCTGCCTGGACACGGGCCTCTCGATCCCTCCGGGCTTCGTTAATGAAAGACTCTTTAACTAAAGACTCTGCGATTGCATTCATCCTCTACTCTACGATGTCATAGCTGTGCGGCGCGAAAAAAGATCGCGCGCGCTGTTGCGCACGTGGTCTTGCCATCGCTGTGTGGCGAGATCCGTCAACACCTGCTGCGCCCCGCGTTCGTCTTCTTCGGGCCCGGCCCGGAGTTGGCGATAGCTTCCGTCGGATCCCATCTCCCAGGCGCTGCGCCTATCCTGCAACTGCACGTCGAGGCATTGGCGCAGCAGCGCTCGCAGCTCCGGTTTCTCCACTGGGGCTAGCACTTCGACGCGGCTTTCCAGATTGCGCTTCATGAGATCAGCCGAGCCGATGAAATACTCCTCTTCGCCGCCGTTCTTGAAATAATAAATTCGCGTGTGCTCGAGAAACCGCCCCACGATGCTGACCACCCGTATGTTCTCTGTCAGCCCGGCAATACCGGGCCGTACTCGGCAACTATCCCGAACGAGCAGATCTACCTTCACCCCGGCTTGGGAGGCCTGATAAAGGGCCTTGGTGATGTCCTTGTCTTCCAGGGCAGTGGTCTTGAGTTGGATCAATCCTGCTGAGTCCTGCGAATGCTTGCTGATCTCGCGCTCGATTTTGTCGCGCAGGCTGCGTTTCATCAGGACAGGCGCGGGTAAAAGCTTACGGTACGCGCGCTTACCGGCTTGGCCGCTGGTGAGAAAGTTGAAAAGCTCGGTGAGGTCCTGGCCGATCTCGGGATCGCAGGTGAACATCCCGAGATCGCTATAGATCCGTGCCGTGCCCGCGTGGTAGTTGCCTGTGCCGAGGTGCGCGTATCGCCGCAGGCCGTCGTAGTCGCGGCGGAGCACAAAAATAACCTTACAGTGGGTCTTATATCCCACCACCCCGTACGAGACATGGATCCCCACCTCTTCCAAGTGATTCGCCCAGCGGATATTGGCGGACTCATCGAAGCGGGCCTTAAGCTCGACCACCACCGCTACGTGCTTGCCGTTCTGGGCGGCTTCGATGAGACAGTCGATGATCTTGGTCTGCGCGGCGGTTCGATACAGAGTCATCTTGATGGCAAGCACCTTGGGGTCACAGCTCGCCTCCTCCAGGAAACGTTCTACCGAGGTCGCGAACGACTCGTAGGGATGCTGCACAAGCAGCGAGCCATGCTCGCGGATGGCATGAAAGATATTCGGCGCGTTCGCGAGCAACCAGTGGTCCAACGGATGATGTGGCGGATCGCGCAGGTCGGGCCGATCAAACGCGGCGATCTGGAACAAATCCCGTCCCGCCATCAGCCCCTCGACCTCGAATACATCGCCTTGTAAGTCGGCCTCCTCATCCAGGCCCAATTCCGCTGCCAGCATCCCACGGTGCTGTGGACTCATGCCCTTAGCAACCTCTAAACGCACGATGGGGGCGAATTTGCGATCCCGCAGCTCGGACTCAATAAGCACCAATAAGTCATCGGCCTGCTCTTCTGATTTTTCCGCCATGGCGTTACGGGTAATGCGGAACAGCTCGCAGGACTCTACGACCATCCCCGGAAACAGCCAGTCGAGATGCTTGGCCATCAGATCTTCCAGCGGCACAAACACGGTCGCGTCACCGACTTGGACAAAGCGCGGCACGCCGGTACCGGTGGGTACCTTGATGCGCACCAGGGTCCTCTGCCCTGTCTCCAGACATCGGACCGTGAGCAAGAGGTTAAGGGATAGATTCGAGATGAAGGGAAATGGGTGTGCCGGATCGATGGCTAAGGGCGTGAGCAGTGGGAATATGTTCTCGCGGTAGTGATCGCGCAAGGCTTGCCTGCTCCTCGCTACGCAAAGCCGCAAAACAGGTGATACGGATCCCTTCCTTCTCAAGTAACAGGAACAATTCGCTGGCAAGCTGGCACAATTGCCTCGCGAGGTCCCAAACAACCACAAAGCACTCCTTGATCTGCTGTGCAGGCGTTCGTCCATCGACAGAGGGTTCTTGTAGCCCCGCACCGACTTGTTGCTTAAGCCCGCCAATACGTTTCATGAAGAACTCGTCCAGATTGGAATGGACGATGGCGAGAAACTTCACCTGCTCCAACAACGGCGTGCGCTCATCTGCGGCCTCATGCAACACGCGCCCGTTAAATGCGAGCCAGGTCAGCTCGCGATTGAGATACCACTCGGGTGCATCGAGATCAAAGCTCTTGGAGTGGATCGCAAAGACCTCTTTGGAAAGAGGATCGGTCTCGAACGGCTTGAGCTTAGGTGTTGTTCGTTTCGCCGGTCGATTGGCCGGCGCCATAGTCGTCTTTGTATCCATAGTGGGGCAATCTGCAGAACTCAAAAACGAAAAAGGAGGTGCCATCCCTGGCGTTTGATTCCGCGCAGTCCCTGTACGGACATGCTTCACACTCTGCCAACGAACCAGACCGACTTTCGCGCACGAATTGCACCTTAACCCATAATTGTGACAAAACAATGACCTTAACGTGATGCGGTGGTGACCTTGGGTAGCAAGCCCGACGGTGCTAAAGCACGCCATGTAACAACCATGGGGCTGTCACGAGAATGTAAACAAAAAATTGTATCGTGACCCGCAGACTGATTCACCTGCTCGGAGGTTCGAGATGAAAAATAGCGCTTTCGTAAAAACCGCATTTGCTTGCGTCCTTTTGATCGCCGCTGCGATATCAGCGGCTCCTGCTCGCGCCGAAAATATCTGGCTCATTGGATCGGGTGCGAGCTTCCCGTTCCCAATCTATGCAACCTGGTTCAAGCAATACAGCGGTGCCCGGGAAGGGGTCATTGTGGATTACCAGGCCAAGGGAAGTGGCGCAGGCATACAGACTTCATCAATGGGACAGTGGACTTTGCCGCCAGCGATGCGGCCATGAGCGACGAGGAGATCGCCAAGGTCGGCAAGGGCGTGGTATTGCTACCGATGACGGCCGGGGAGATCGTCCTCGCCTACAATTTGCCGGGCGATCCGAAGGGCCTCAAGCTGCCCCGCGATGTCTATCCCGATATCCTGCTGGGTAAGATCACAAAGTGGAACGATCCGCGCATCGCGCAGGCCAACCCGGATCTCTCGCTGCCGGATATGCCCATCACCGTCGTGAGTCGGGCCGACAGCAGCGGCACCACTTATGTCTTCACCAGACACCTGAGTGCCGTCAGTGAGGACTGGAAAAACGGGCCTGGGGCCGGAAAGACCGTGCAGTGGCCACGCAGCGACAAGTTCGTTGCCGCACCCAAGAACGACGGCATCACCGCCACCGTCAAACAGACCCCGGGCGCTATCGGCTATATCGAATACAGCTACGCCAAGCTCACCAAGATGAATACCGCCCTGCTGCAGAATAAGGCGGGCAACTT
>JBOIEG010000180.1:0-3490 GCA_050740915.1 Gammaproteobacteria bacterium
AGTGTAGTGTCCCTTAAATAACTTTACAGTTAAGCCGCCTTCTTTTTCCCTCGGGGCAGGGTGGATCTGGGCTTGATCTGCTCCATCTTGACCCGCGCCCGCTCGATCTTCTTGATGACGTCCTCGACGGTGGCCGTCCAGATGAAGGGCTTGGGATTTTGGTTCCAGGCTTGCCTAAATTCCTCGATCGCCTCTTTTAAATCCGGCACGCTCACGAAGCTGCCGCGCCGGGGCGATCTCCCCGACCTCCCCGATGCCCTGCTCGCGGACCCGCGCGCGCCACAGTTGCCCGGTGGGCCGGCTTACGCCGAGTTCTTCGGCGATCGACACATTGTTCTGCCCCGCCAGGGCGCCCAAGATAATCCGGCAGCGCAGCGCCACCTGTTGCGCAGTTCCGTGTGCGGATCCCCATGTCTCCAGCGGCGTGCGTTCAGCCGGCTGCAACTTGATGCCACGCGGGTGGTCGGCATGAGCGAGACCATAGCAATCACTGGAAAGTCTGTAAAGTTATTTAAGGGACACTACACTCTGAGCTGAAACTCGAGCAGCGGCCGAGCGCCGGCAAGCTCGAGGTGATGCAAAAGCTACAGGATTTGCTCCTACGCAAGCATGCCGAGAACCGGCGCGTGGTCTTGTTCGTTGAGGAAGCCCAGAGCATGCCCTTGGAGACTCTAGAAGAGCTTCGGCTGCTCAGCAATCTGGAGACCCATCGCGAGAAGCTGCTGCAAATCGTGTTGTTCGGCCAGCCGAAGCTGGAGCACAAGCTGTCGGCGCAGAATATTCGTCAGTTAAAAGAGCGCATCACCTACAGCTTCACCCTCGCACCACTGCGCGAACAGGAGGTGAGTGATTATCTGAACAGCCGCTTGCGCGCCAGCGGCTATCAGGCAATGGATCTTTTTATCCCCTCGGCGGTGCGGCAGATAGCCCGCTTGTCACGGGGCCTGCTGCGCCGAATCAACATCATTGCGGACAAAGCCTGCCTTGCGGCCTTTGCCGGTAACGCCAAACAGATCACCGCCAAGCACGTTAAATTGGCTGCGCGTGACAGCGAATTTCTGGCCAGAGGGGACTGGCGTTTGGTGACTGGGATATGCACCGGCATCGTGGCAGTCTTTGGGATCGCGGCCATAGTGGGTAGCCGAGTCATTCACAACCCGCCGCAGAAACAGGCCGCTGATCAAGTGCCTCGGTTCGTTGCTCCCGGTGTTTCCGGCTATTCCCGTCTCGACTCACTCTCGATAAGGCAAGCCAAGCCCAATTATTTTGAGAAGTCGCGACTGCAGCGGCCACCGGAGTTATCGACACCGCTGTTTTCCGGCGCGATATTGGCAATTGATACGCAGCCCCTTGAGCTTGTGAAAAAATCGTCGCGAGCGCAGGGAGGTCGCGTTCTGCCGGAGCGCAGGACCGTTTCGCCGGGAGCGAAACGGCGCGCTAGCCCCGAAGGGGCGAGTCCCAAGGATGGGACGAGCAACCGGAGTGACTATTGAAATACATGAGGATCCCGAGCACCGCCGGAACGCGAGATCCCGAGCGCAGCAGATTTTTTCACAAGCTCTTAGCGGGGGCGCCGCCGGATCGAGATACGGAGGATAAATAGGAAGCGAAATGGGCGAACGTTAGCTTCTGCTTTAGGAATACAGGTTACGGTCCGAATATTCCGTACTATATTTAAAGTACGAGAATCAAACAGGTGAGAGTACGCCCATGATCCGCACGCTTGCTTTGGTCGCGGCCCTGGTGGCGAGGGGTTGCGGTGCTATCCTACCGCGGCCACCGGAAACCTCAAGTGGCCACCTTCGGCAGATCAGCCACCGCCTGCTAAAGGCAAGAGCCCGATCCCGCGCATCTTAGAACAAGCCCCGTTTCTGCCCCCGCCGCAGGCCCAGTCCGGGCGCCGCTTGGAGACCTATACGGTGGTCGTCAATGAGGTCCCGGCGAAAGAGCTGCTGTTTGCCTTGGCGCGCGATGCTGCGCTCAACGTAGATATCCATCCCGGGATCGACGGGTTGGTCACGATCAATGCGGTTGACCAGACCCTCCCCAGATCATGGACCGCGTGAGCCGACAAGTGGATCTGCGCTATGAGCTCAGGGACTCCGACCTCATCGTGACGCCGGACACGCCTTATTTCCGAATCTATAAGATCGATTATGTCAATATCGCCAGAGATACCAAGATCACCAATACCATGGCCACCCAAATTGCCAGCACGGGGACATCCTTAGACAGTGGCGGCTTAGGCGGCGGTGGAGGCGGTGGAGGCGGTGGAGGCGGCGGAAATTTCTCCTCAACCGACGTCTCAGCAACCTCAAACTACCGTTTGTGGAGCACCCTCACCACCAACATTCTGGCGATTATCGGCGATGGACAAGCCGGCTCTGCTGAGGGTGGGATCCCGGTCACAGCCAATGTGATCCCTAATCCCGAAAGTGGGATCATCAATGTGCGGGCGAGCTCGCGACAGCACGAGGAGATCCAAAGGTTTGTCGACACGGTTTTAGGAAGCGCCAAGCGCCAGGTATTGATCGAGGCCACGGTAGTGGATGTGACCCTAAACGACACCCACCAGGCTGGGGTCGATTGGGAGTTTTTATCCGAAGAAACACCGTCTCCAGGCGATACAGGATTCAACATCCAGTCCGTGCCGGGGATTAACTTACTCGACCCCGCCGCACAAGCCTTGCCTGGGACGTTTTTTGACCTTAATGGAGACACGATCGCCGTTACCGTGCGGGCGCTGGAGCAATTCGGCGATGTCAAGGTCCTGTCCAGCCCTCGGTTGATGGTGCTGAACAACCAGACCGCCTTACTCAAGGTAGCGCGCAACGTGGTCTACTTCGAGATCGAGCAGAACATAGCCCAAACCCAAGGCGCACAAAACACGACGTTCGAGACCACCGTGCACACCGTGCCTGTAGGGTTCATGATGACGATCACCCCGCAGATCAACGACAACGGCATCATCACCCTCAATGTACGGCTAACTATCTCGCGCATCTTCCGCTTCGTGGATGATCCCGCGGCGCAGCTTATCGCCGGCGCGGAAAACCAAGTACCGGAGATCGAGGTGCGCGAGGTAGAGTCCATGCTGAGGCTGCGCCACGGCCAGATCGGGCTCCTGGGCGGACTGATGCAGGATACCGTGGAGTTGAACACCGAAGGGGTGCCGCTGCTGTCTCGCATCCCCGGGATCGGTAATGCCTTCAAAGCGAGAGACAATCGTTATTAAAAAAACGAGCTGGTGATCTTTCTGCGACCGGTAGTGGTGGAAGACCCGAGCTTGGATACCGATCTCGTAAACTACCGGCCGTATTTGGAGGACGAGTTCAGCAACAAGCCGCATTCAATCTACCACGACTACTGAGAGTTTGTGAAAAAACCGTCGCGAGCGAAGGAAGGTCGCGTTCCGCCGGAGCGCAGGAACCGCAGTGTATATTGAAATACATGAGGATTCCGAGCACCGCCGGAACGCGAGATCCCGAGC
>JBOIEG010000181.1:0-12551 GCA_050740915.1 Gammaproteobacteria bacterium
AATATGTCGCAGCGGGCTACTTCTGCATTTGTGCTATAAAATGCCACTAAGAGGTTGTAGGCAGAATTCTGAGTATGGCATGCGACAATGAGCCACATCGTTAAAAGGCTGGGTGGTTCGCAAAATAGCGATCGTACTGCGGAGGAGGAGGTCGGCATCAAAAGCGAGAATATCGGGCTTTTGGAATATGTGTGTATTCCGTTCCATCGTGACCCGGGCCAAATGGGGCCTGATTGCTCATCGGTAGCCAACGCAGGGTGGGTCTTTCTGAGAACGGGGGGACCCATGCCCATGGCGACCAAGAGGCTACTGATGAGAAAGCTACGTGAGATTTTAAGGCTCAAATACGAAGCGGGACTGCCGCACCGGGCGATAGCTCGGGCCTGTGGGGTCGGCGCGGGGACGGTATCGGTTTATCTGGTGCGGGCGCGGGCGGCCGGATTGAGCTGGCCCCTTACCGAGGAGCTTGACGACGACCAGTTAGTTAGAAGCGAAGGTATTCGGCTGTCCGCTGCCCGCGAAGCAGCCGCGCGCTCTGCCGGACCTATCCGAGATCCACCAAGAGCTCAAGCGCCCGGGGGTAACCCTGCAGCTTACGAGCGCGCTGTTATTGAGGATTTCAGCACGGAGGGTGCGCCCGACTTGTTGATCGTCGTTGACAAGCTGCTGACCGGTTTCGATGAGCCGCGTAACGCCGTGCTTTATATCGACAAGCCGCTCAAGCAGCACAATCTGATTCAGGCGATTGCCCGTGTCAATCGCCTGCACGACGCCAAGAAATTCGGCCTTCTGATCGATTATCGCGGCATTCTCAAGGAACTCGATACCGCTATCGAGCTATATCAGGACCTTGCCGGCCGCACGCAGGGCGGCTATGAGATCGATGACCTTGAGGGCCTCTACCGGCAGGTCAGCAGCGAGTACAAGAAGCTGCCACGCCTGCACGACCGGCTCCTGTCGCTATTCAGCGCGGTCAAGAACAAGCAGGACCCCGAACAGTACCGCCAGCTCCTGGTTCCCCATTACGAAGAGGACGAGAACGGCCAGAGCTTCGATACGCGCCAGAGCTTCCGCGAGGACTTCTATCAGGCGCTGACCGAATTCGGGATGTGCCTTCAGATCGCGCTGTCCTCGCGCAGCTTTTTCGAGGACACGAGCTTTTCGGAAAACGAGATTGCAACCTACAAGAAGGATCTGCACTGGTTCACCAGCCTGCGCAAGATCGCCAGGCAGGATGCGCAGGAATCGGTCGATTATAGCGCTTACGAAGACCAAATCCGCAAGCTCGTCGATAAGCACGTTGTGGGCGCGAGCATCAAGGAGCCTGAAGGCGTCATTCTTGTCGATGAGCTTGGCAAGAACCGGGACCCCTCGAAATGGTCCGAAGAGAAGACGCGCAACGAGACGGACATTATCCGAAGCCGCGTCAAGAAGACCATCGAACAGGAGCTTGCCGACGATCCTTATGCCCAGGTCGTATTCTCAGAGCTGCTCAAGCAGGCGATTGCCGAGGCCGAAGCCCTTTTCGATCATCCTTACAAGCAGTATGTCCTGTTCAAAGACCTTGAGGAAAAGGTTAAAGCGCGGGAGCTTGACAGCGTGCCGTCCGCCTTTGACGGCAACAAACACGCAAAGGCGTATTACGGCGCGTTCCGGCTTGTGCTCGGGGATGGCCATTTTGCGGGACTCAGTGCGGACGAACAGAAAATTTTTGTCGATGACGCGGTTCTTATCGACAAAACCGTGCGATCCGCTGTTGCTGAGCATTCCATCAGTCCACAGAATATTGAGGCGGCCATCCGCCAGGCGCTTTTGCCGCATCTCTTTGACCGTATCGGCCTCGATCACGCCAAGCAGGTCATCGAGCGGGTCATTCAGATCACGCGGGTCGGTTTAAGCCGTGGGGAGTTGCGCGCGTGACCACAGGCTGTTTTAACTACGGCGATGAGCGCTTTGAATACGAAATCTGCTTTACGCCCGACCGGCGTAAGAAGATTGCCATACATGTTCATCCGGATTCTTCGATTCAGGTTGATGCGCCGGACGGCGAAGCGCTTACGCGCATTCATCGCACCGTTCTAAAGCGAGCACGTTGGGTCAGAAGCCACGTCCAACAGGCCCGTCTTCAGAGGGAACATGCGCTGCCACGCAGCTATGTAAGCGGGGAGAGCCATTTCTATTTGGGCCGGCGCTACCAGCTCAAGGTATTGCGCGAAAATCGCGCAGGTGAGGCGGTCAGGCTGCTGCGTGGGAGGATTTGTGTTGAGAGTGACCGGCGCGATCCCGAATCGGTGAAAGAACATCTCTCAGGTTGGTACAGGCAACGGGCGTCCGAGGTATTCGCGCGCCGTTTGGATGCCATCACGGACCGGGTGTCTTGGCTGGATAGCGCGCCGCCGTTGCGGTTGCTGCGCATGCGCAAGCAATGGGGCAGTTGCTCCCCCAAGGGTATCGTCTTTCTCAACCCACATCTTGTGAAAGCGCCGCGCGATTGCGTTGATTACGTCATTACGCACGAGCTTTGCCATCTACGCGAGCACAACCACTCGCCGCGTTATTACCGCCTCTTGCGGGAGATCATGCCCGGTTGGGCATCGGTAAAGGCGAAACTGGATGGCATTGCCGAGCTGCTGCTGAATGAGTGATCCTAATGATCAGCTTGTCGACAACCCAACTTGAGCCCTTAATAACAGCAGTTAAGTGAGCGAATCTATTCTTGAGAAATGGAGTGAGCGTCAAGTGACGGTGCGCCGTGAAGCGGCTGTGGCAACCGTCGATGAATTCGACCACGTTCTCAACGACGCGCTGGACGAACGGCCGCTACAGATCCTGTTGGCGTCAAACGCAAGCCTGCTCGCGCCGCTTGCCCCACCGGGCAGCGACTATTGGTGTCTTGACCGGCCCCGCCTCGGGGCAGAGTTTATACCCGACTTCCTGCTGGCTTCCCGTACCTCGGAAGGATTTCGCTGGGCAATGGTCGAACTGGAAAGCCCCAACGAAAAGGTCCTGACCAAAGCGGGATTGCCGGCTAAGAAGCTCGCGGAAGCACTAAAGCAGATACGTGACTGGCGTTCGTGGCTGGCCGATAACGTCGCCTACGCACGGAACGAACTGGGACTGAAAGACATCGAAGCGACCTCTCCGGCATACATCATCATTGGCCGGCGCAGTGCGCTTGATGCAAGACAAGCTAGGACGTACCGCTCACTTTCTACTGATAGTACGACCATAATGTCCTACGATCGCCTTCGCGACCTAATGGGGCGCAATGCGTGGAATAGCGAGGTTGCAAATGGATAACATCGAGATTGAACGATTTTTTGCTGATACGACCGTTGATATCTGGCGTAATCCCTCTCTGCGCGAGCCGCAGATCGAAGGTTACTTTGCTATTAGAGAGCACTTCCAAAATAGCGACGAACCGTGTTACGTCCAGCTCCCTGTCGGCTGCGGCAAGACCGGCCTCATGGGTCTGGCAGCCTTCGGCATCGCCAAGGGACGTGTTCTCATCATCGCGCCCAATCTAACTATCCGGGAGAACATCCGGCGGGAGCTGAATGTCAGCGACCCGAACTGCTTCTACACAAAGCGTGGCGTTTTCGTCCCAAAGGACGGTCCATATCTTTCGGAACTCAAAACTGGAGCCAATATTCACGATTGCGATGCTGCCCACATTGTCGTTGCGAATATTCAGCAGTTCGCGGGGGCGCGCAACAAGTGGTACGAAGCGCTCCCTACAGATTACTTCGACATGATTCTCGTGGACGAAGGTCACCATAATGTCGCGGAATCATGGATGCGCTTGTTTGAGTACTTCAGCGACGCAAAGGTTGTGTCTTTCACCGCTACACCGATGCGCTCTGACGGACAGGTGGTTTCCGGCGAGCGTGTTTACCGTTTTGGATACGCACGCTCGATGATTATGGGGTTCATATCCCAAATAGATGCTCTTTTCGTTCAGCCGACCGAGATCACATTTACGGCCGAAGGCGAGACTAAGACACTGGGCCTCGATGATGTGATGAAGATGCGGGAAAAGGACTGGTTCAGCAGGGGTATCGCCCTCTCCGAAGAGTGCAATCGGAGCGTTGTAAACGCTTCAGTCCATCAACTGCACCACGTCCGCGGCCTCGGTACACCCCGTCAGCTGATCGCGGTTGCTTGCTCTATCCGGCACGCGACGCAGGTCGCGGCTCTTTACAAGGAGCATGGCTTGCGCGTCGAAGTTCTGCATAGCCAGCTCCCCGCAGAAGAGCGAGATCGGATCGAAGCGAGCCTGCGCAGCGGGCTTGCGGACGTTGTTGTACAGGTCAACATTCTCGGAGAAGGTTATGACCTCCCCACCTTGTCAGTGGCCGCCGTCTTCCGCCCATACCGCAGTCTCTCGCCCTATGTGCAGTTTGTCGGCCGCATTCTACGCCTCGCTCAGCCGGATACACCGTATTCTCCCGCTAATCATGTATATCTCGTATCCCACATTGGATTGAATGATGATCGCTGGTGGAATGACTTCACGAACTTCGACAAAGACGATCAGGAGTTCTTTCGAGAATATCTGCAAGGGGAACTTGAAATCGAAGGGGAAGGGGTAGGATCGCCAAGGCTCTCCCTACGGCCTTTCATGCGGGTCTTAAAGGAAGTTGTCGAGAGTTACCAACGCAAGGGTTATCTGAAGAAGATTGACGATGTGATGATCGGTGACTTGTTCGACACGATAAGGGAGAAAGGATTCGAACCCAGCGAGTTCGGCCTCACGGAGGACATCGTACGCAGGCGCTTGATGGCCGCCCAGATTGAGGGACAGGTCGCGGCGTTTAATCCTGTCATTCAACCCCAGGAGCGACGGGAGGCACTGAAGGGCCGGTTGCAGCAAGAAGCCCGATCCATCGCCGATACTGTCATTAACCGGCTTGGATTACAACACCGCGGCAGGGACCTTCTCCGTTATTTTATCGGGAGCCACAATTCCGAAATTCTTATCAGGCTCGCGAGTGCAGAGCAGAACAAAGTCATGGGCATACAGTCAGGAGAGCGCCCATCGGCTGACATATCGCGGCTGGAGACTGCGCTTAACGCCTCCCCAGATATCGCCGACAAGTTATGCAGCCTCGTCAGGGAGAAAATAAATGCCACGCGTCAAGCAAATGCTTAAGAACACCGAGGTCGAGATCGCTAAGGCCCGGCGGACATGCAAGTTTACGAAAGAGTCCATCACGAAAGGTACACCGTGTTTGGTTGTCTACGACGGTCGCCGTGATCGGTCTTGTTACTCCGTAGACATAGCCCTTGAGATGATCAAATCAGCCCGCGCCCGGCTTGACGAACTGGAGCACGAACTGAACAACCACTTGCTATCCTGATGGACGAAGAACAGAAACACTGTGGCTAGTGTAGTGCTTCGTTTTTCTTGGAACTTAAGCGGCGATTGGCGCGGATGACCTTCTGCAGAATGTCATTGGCCGTGGCTGTCCAGACGAACGGCTTGGGGTAGTAGTTATGCACGGCGATATATTCCTTGATGGCGCTGATAAGTTCTGGGACGCTGCGAAATACGCCACGGCGCAGGCGTTCTGTGGTGATATTGCGGAAGAATCGTTCGACCATATTGAGCCAAGAGGCCGAGGTCGGCGTGAAATGTACATGGAAGCGCGGATGTTTTGCGAGCCACCCCCGGACCTTGGGATGCTTGTGCGTGGCGTAGTTGTCGCAAATCAGATGCAGGGCTTTGTCCTTGGGGGTTTCCCGATCGATCTGGCGCAAGAAGGTGAGCCATTCGTGGTGACGGTGACGATGGTCGCATCGAGCAATGACCGAGCCGTCGAGCGTGTTCAGTGCGGCAAAGAGCGTCGTGGTGCCATGACGCTTATAGTCGTGGGTCAGCGTTCCCGCACGGCCCCTCTTCAAGGGCAACCCAGGCTGGGTTCGGTCCAGGGCCTGCACCTGACTCTTCTCGTCGCAACACAACACCAGCGCATGCTCGGGTGGCGACAAATACAGTCCGACAATGTCTTCGAGCTTCTCGACAAATTGCGGGTCACGCGAGACCTTGAAGGTCTCGACCAAATGGGGCTTCAGACCGTTGGCGCGCCAGATCCGCAGCACGCTGCTGTCGCTGATCCCGGCCTTGGCCGCCATCGTGCGCGTGCTCCAGTGCGTGGCGCCTTGCGGTGTGCTCTGGGTGGTCAGGCGTACGATCTTCTTGGCGTTGATGTAACGCTTGCGGCCACTGCGCGGCAAATCGCTTGCAATTCCCGCAAGCCCGCTTTCGGCGCAGCGTCGGCGCCAACGACCCACCTGGACTCGCCCGACGCTCAACTCTGCGGCGATCCGGTGGTTGTCCATGCCTTCGCCCGCCAACAGGATCATCCGTGCGCGGCGCGCCAAACGCACACTGACTGTGCTCGACCGGGTCCATCGTTGCAGTTGTTGCCGTTGTTCATCTGTAAGCTCGATAACACTGGCTGTTCGCATGCTCGCCTCCTCGTTCGATCTCCAGATCAGATCGACCGGAAGGGCTTTAGTTCCATCAACTACAAAGCACTACACTAGGTCTCGATCTCCCTCATGGCTGTATCATTTGTTATTTCCTTGGCACCCAGACTTCCCAGCGGCGATTTTACAACGACACCAATCCGCCGCGCGACAAAAGGCACTGAATTGCGTCCATATTGACGGAGACTCGCTAACGACATGAAAGCGTTCATTTCATACTCGCGTAAAGACGAATGGGCTTTGGAGCGCCTGCATACCCATCTGGCGATGCTCCGGCGGGAAGGCAGCGTTGCAGAGTGGTTTGATCGGGAAATCCTTGCGGGCGGACCGTTCGATGCGGAGATATCCGAGCAGCTTGAGGCCTGTGATCTGTTCCTTCCTCTGGTCAGCCCGGATTACCTTAATTCGGATTATTGCTATGAACGGGAAATGACGCGGGCGCTTGAACGCCACGAAGTCGGCGATATGCGCGTTGTTCCGATCATTATTGAGCCGTGCGACTGGAAAGCCTCGCCGCTCAGGGCACTCAAGGCTCTTCCCCGTGACGGCAAACCCGTTACAGAATGGACAAACCAAAACAACGCGTTCATGGACATCGTTACGGAACTCCGCCGCGTCCTGGCTGAGAACGATGCCAGGAACGGCACAGCTACCGCCGCTCCTCAAGCCGTTCACTTAATCTGTTGATGAAATTGCCCAAGCCCTTATGCGGTAAAGGTTTGCGAGTATTTTTCGTCAGTAAATTTTTCTGGTGAAGGAAAAACCCATGAAATCCAGGTTTCATGAGGGTTTCAAGCCAATCGCGAACGTGTTATCAACAGATTAAGTGAACGGCTTGGCCGCTCCTGGCACAGGCCGTCCCACTGAAAGACGCGGCTACCGTATCAAGCGTGATTTCGACGAAATTGATCGAAGCGACTTCCGTAATGAAGCGTTCAACGCGATCTACAGCTATTTCCAGGCTGCCATCGCTGAAATCGACAGCATTGAAGGCATCCGGGGGCGGTTTGTCTCAATCGCGCCTCAAAGCTTTGGCTGCACGGTCGTCAACAGGGGCATGGACCGGGGCACGGCCCACATCACTGTGTATACGCGCAGCGGTAACATGGGATTTGGGGACATTTACTACTCATTCTCGGAGAACGCTTCACCAAATACCGCCAACGGCGGTTACAACATCGAGTCGGATGAGTACGACTTATTTCTAACGTCTGGTCCTTTCGAATTCGGCGAACCCGAGAAACGGCTATCGCCAGAACAGGCTGCGGAGCGGCTCTGGACCAAGTTTCTTGAACAGGCAGGGGCTCCTATGACTGAATTGGTCCGGTTTCGCTGCAAGAATTGCGGCCACAGGTTCGAGGCCGAAGTTCTTGATGAACACGAACGGCGCGCGGCTCAACAGACCCGCCAGCCAACGGCACCCGTCAACTGCCCAAAATGCAACCGCACTGATTTCCAGCGCGGCTGGGAATGAGCGACCCTCTATCACACCCTGTCCTTCCTCGTACCTTCCCCAGCCCCGTCGCGTCGATACCATCGAGTCTCTGAACCCCGCTTCCTTACGTTACGCTCAGCACGGAAGACCGTTCCCCGCATCCCGGTCTCTCGGTCCTGAGCCACCGTGCAGATCAGCTGTCTTTAGGAACCTCTGCAAAAGTCCCCGATCTGATCGATAGGATTGAATACAGGATTAAGTGTGTTTACTGATATAATAATCAGCCTATCAATCAATTGGGAAATAACCTAGATGACCCGCAATGAGTTTCCCAAGCTGCTGGAGTCCCGAGAGGCGCTCACCTGGTCGCAACCAGCGCCTGCTCGATGAGCTTAAGAAAGAACTTTTAAGGGAAGCAAGTATTGATCTCATGGAATCGCGCTTCGAGAAGCGAAAGCACTGTCCTCATTGTGGCGGTGGTGCGTTGTTGCTCTGGTGGAGCAACTATCGCCTCCAGGCCACATCCACGCAATCCAGTGCGTCGCGGGGGGTTATGCCGACTTCAAGGACGAGCAACCCTCAGAAACGACTCTACCTTTCGACAACGCTCGCAAGCCGGACTCATCGAATGCTTACGTTACACGCTACGCTGCGCCTTTACCGTTCAGCCAAAAATCGGGCAGACCGCTCTATATAGCAGCAACCCTTTGTCGCAACGTCGCGTTTGCGGCAACCCTTTTCGGGTAGGGCCTTTACCATTGTCGGCCGTTGCCTATATACCCTTCGTCTCAACCATTATGGCCCTTTGCCTCTTTTTCTGTTTCGGATCAGCGCGTTCATCAGAGCCGCGATGGAGTCGTACATGCGTTGACGACGACTCTTCTTGCCTTTGCGCTCATTTTCTTCTCGGGCCAGTTGCTGTTTGAGTCTGGGCGGCATTCCCGATTTGCCGGAAACGCCGTGCTTGTGGCTGCCTATGCCGCCGCGGCCCTGTTGCTTGCTCATTGACTATGCGCCCGACGTTCGAGAACTAAGACGTATTCTAAAACTGGTCCCAGATTTAACACCGAATGTGCGTTCGAGGAAACCTCAACATGCGCGTAGCGATAAATGCGGGTTCGGCGGCGGCAGAACTATCGGTGCACCGAACGTCTTATCTGGCTCTTCGATCACGAGGCCTTTGAGCACATTCGAGCGCCTCTTCCCCGTTACAGTGTAGGTCCAGATGTTGTAGCCCTCGGGGGTCTTGCGATGAAGCTTGAGTTTCTGGAACCGCTTTTGGATGCTGGCCCAAGGAGCTTGAATGGCATTGCCGTGATCCCGAAAGATGCCCGGGCTCACAAGCAACACGCCCTCGCGCACCCGGTGGACGCGGGCATTGGCGGTGTTGATGGGTAGCTCTCCGCTCGCAAGCCCGGCTTTGAGCCAGGCGAGGAAGGCTTGGCCCAAGTCCACCGGTCCCGCCAACACCGGGGCTTCGGTAACCTTTGCAGCAAGCGACACTGTGGATGTAGGTCTTGTCTGTCCGTCTACCTCGCCGCGGCTCGCTGTTGTGTCTGTTGTGTCACGGGCCTGCGCTGCCTCCAGGGGTTCGGACCGCGCATCGGTTGTAATCCTTTGGAAAGGCGCGGGGGACGGTCCGGGTGCTGCCGCAACGTTGCCCTCAGCCAAGGGCGTGATCGCGCCGTGGCAGGCCTCCGGTCGGGTGGCAGGATCGGGCCAGAGGCGTGACACAGGAAACCGCAAGAGCGCCAAGTCATGTTGCCACTCGCTCAAGGTGACCCGCGCCGACCAGATAGCCCGTTCACCGTTGGGAACGAGAGCTCCCCGCTGCTGCAACTCGTCCATGAGCCGGCGGTTGTCGGAGGGCACACCGCTCTGGCCTTCCTGGAGCAGATGGGCGCGCAACGCATCGAGCGCGGTTTTTACCACGAGCCAGAGCTCTTCCCCCACCAGCCATCCCGCGGCGCCGGGGCGGTTTAGGGGAAGTTGCTGGCTATCAATCAAGTGCCGAAGCCCGGTGACAAGCCGCTCGTGCAACGGCCGAACCCGAGCGGTGGGCGCCTGTCGCGTGACGCCGCCCGTGAGATCGGCGGCCGTGGAGAGCCGGTCGGCTTCTTCCACGATGCTCCCGAGCGGGCCCGCCTCCTGAGGCATTCCGGAAATCACACTGAGCCACGCGGTGAGCACCTCGCGCTCGGCGGTGAGCCAGCGCAAGCCCTCGACTGGAACGATGAAGCGGGCGAGCAAGGGGGCCGCGCGTTGATGCAGCCGGTAACTGCGGTTGCGGACAAAACGCGCTTCGTAAGCGTACGCCTCCATCGGCCCGGCCCAAGGGTCCCAGGGGCCCAGCTCATCGCCGTGCTTGTCGAAGAGTTCGACCTTCTGGTCCATGGCGGGTTTCCCGATGTCGTGCAACAGCACCGCCGTGAAGCAGGCATAGCTCCAGAGATCGGCTTGGGCATCGATTACTTCGGTGGCAGCACCCGCTGGAAGCAAATGCCCACGCCTGAGCTTCAAGGCGAGGACCGCGGCCTCCAAACCATGGTCCAAGAGCCCCCCGAGCCCCGTATGATGATGGGCCTCGGAGGCCGGAAGCTGTTGCACGTAGGCGGCGTAGTTTCGGAGCGCTTGGCGGTAGAGTGCCTCGAAGTGGGCAGGGGTGACGCGGGTTAAGTCCTCGAGGGCTTGCACGCACTTCAGCCGCTCGGGGACCGCAAGCAGCTGCTCGGCCGACTGCACTCGGATCCGTCCGTTTGGAAGCGGCGCAACCGTTGCCGCAGCCGGTGTTGAGGCTGAGGGCTGAGTTGCCCGCTTTCGTTTTAAGGCCTCACGTAGCCAGGTGGGCAGAGCGAGCCATCTGGAGAGGTCGCGGCCATACTGGAGGAGGAGGTCTGCGTCGTTCATGTTGCGTGGATAACTTCTCGCCGATCTAACAAACCGCTTACACACGTAAGGATCTGCGACGCTAAAAAGCCGGTTGATCCCCACGTTTTCCACAGCAACTGTGGGTAACTAATGTGCGCGAAGCCGGTGCATGGCGGCACCGCCACGGCTCCAGTGCCCAGTCCATAGGGGTTTTGCGGTCCTCGGGGGTCTTTGAGCCGTTCGAGGTGCGCGGGATTGAGATCGCCCTGCTATCGTTCAAGCGTGTTTGCAGACGTAAGTCCTTGTGCTGCAAGGAGGTCATCGTGGCCGCGCAACCTGTGGGCAACGGGATGGTCAGAATGAGGGTAAAGGGCGACGTGCAGAGTGTATGGCCATATGCGCGGGACTGAGGTATAGGGATCATGTGAGGAGGCGATTCTCATGCATACGCTAATTTTTCTTGTGAGCGCTGCCGTGGTAGTTACCCTCGGGTATGCAGTCTTCTGGACTGTCCGGGCGGTACGCCGGGTCGGCTTGCGCCGGTTTGGCCGGGCCGTCGGCATCCTTTGCTGGAATTCGCTTAGAGCGATATTGCAGCTCTTTAAGCCCGAACGAGTGAATACTGGTAAGCCAGAGATGGGTTCTCGTTTCTCGATGGATTCTGCCAGAGATTCCCAAACTGACCGGGGAGCCACGATTCCTGGCCCGCGTGCTGGATACAACTATCGTACTGGCACACCCGACGACGGTAGCGACCCAGCCGGCTGGTATCTTGAAGATTGGGTGGATAACGATAGAGTGCACTAGCGAAAAAGCCTTCTCGTCGCGAGGCTTTTGGCCGTATCGGCAGCAGCTCGTCCCCCAGCCTCAATCGGTTGCCGTAGCGCTGTAAACGCTGCGCCCAACGCTACCGCTGCGCCCAAACCCACCGCTCCCATTAGAAACGTGAAGATCAGCGGCAATACGATGTACATGAGCCCTGTCGCGAAATTCAGGATCTCGTGCTTGAGCGCAAAGTCTCCGCCGACGAGGTAGTTGGAGCTGAAGAAGAACTGCGTGTGCGCTTTGAACCACGAGAGCCCATCGGGATAGAGCGCTTTGATCAAGTTTTCCTCGAGCCACTTCGCGAGGTGCCAGAGGTAGCTCCAGAACTTCACGGTAAAGAGCGCCACCGAGATGAGGAGGAGCCCCTGGAGGTTGTAGCGCGCAGCCAGCAGCGCAAACGGCAGCAGTGCATACAATCCGGAGAGGATCAGCGCCTGGAAGATGGGCAAGGCCGCTCGCACCACATACATCATCGGCGCGAAGGACAGGCCTTCCAGTTCCAGGCCGAGACCTCCGCCAAGGCGCGAAAGGCTCAACGCGTCCTCGTCATTGAGCGAAGGGATGAAGGCGGAGCCCGAAGGCGCGGTGGCTAAGCTTGTTCCCACTACGCTCTTGAGCAGTGCATCCTCGACTTTCTCTTGGGTCAGGCTGCCCCCGAAGATCACAAACTCCGAGCTGAGATCGATCCCTGCCCCGAGCACCTCGGGCTCGATGACGCCGAGGAGCTTGCCCCGCAAGCCCCGCGCGCCATCCGTCCACCAGTCGTCGCAGAGCGGCCGGCCGATGTGCGCGGGATCGAGATCAGGGGGCAGTGGGTCCGGGTACTCGGTATCGCGGGCACGGTCCAAGGGCCAGCCGCGGATCCCCTCGCGCGGCCGGAAATGGGGATTGTCGTAATAGCCCGGGGTGTCCAAGAGCACGTGCGATCCGA
>JBOIEG010000182.1:0-5641 GCA_050740915.1 Gammaproteobacteria bacterium
TCGGATCGCACGTGCTCTTGGACACCCCGGGCTATTACGACAATCCCCATTTCCGGCCGCGCGAGGGGATCCGCGGCTGGCCCTTGGACCGTGCCCGCGATACCGAGTACCCGGACCCACTGCCCCCCGATCTCGATCCCGCACACATCGGTCGGCCCCTTTGCGACGATTGGTGGACCAATGGCGAGCGGGGTTTGCGTGGAAAGCTCCTCGGCGTCATCGAGCCCGAGGTGCTCGGGGCAGGGATCGATCTCAGCTCGGAGTTCGTGATCTTCGGGGGCAGCCTGACGCAAGAGAAGGTGGAGGATGCGCTGCTCAAAAGCGTGGTGGGTACGAGCCTGGCCACCGCACCCTCCGGCTCGGCCTTCATCCCCTCGCTGAACGACGAGGACGCTTTGAGCCTTTCGCGGCTCGGTGGAGGCCTGGGGCTAGAGCTTGAGGGACTGTCCTTCGGGCCGCTCCTTTACGTACTGCGCGCCGCACTGCCCATCTTCCAAGCGCTGATCCTCTCCGGATTGTATGCGCTACTGCCGTTCGCGCTCTTGGCCGCACGTTACAACCTGCAGGGGCTCCTGCTCATCTCGGTCGCGCTCTTCACCGTGAAGTTCTGGAGCTATCTCTGGCACCTCGCGAAGTGGCTCGAGGAGAATCTCATCAAGGCGCTCTATCCGGATGGGCTGTCCTGGTTTAAAGCCCACACCCAGTTCTTCTTCAGCTCCAACTACCTCATCGGCGGGGACTTCGCGCTCAAGCACGAGATCCTAAACTTTGCGACAGGGCTGATGTACATCGTACTGCCGCTTATTTTCTCGTTTTTGATGGGGGTGGTGGGACTGGGTGCAGCGGTAGCGTTTGCGTCAATCGTGACGGCTTTGCAAGAGCCGGTTCAGAGGGCAGGGCGAACAGCTACTGACACGGGACGAAGCATTGCCCAGGGCGCGGTGCGAAGCCGACTTGGCAAATAGCAAGGCTAACAGTCACGAATGGTGGCCAGATCCAATGCGCAAACCTTCATCAGATAGCCTTTGCGCTTCCTCGGCATCTAGAACATCGTTGAGAGCATCAACAAACGCAATCCTGGTGGCACCGCGTTGTGTGGCTTCGTCGCTTCGCTCTCGTACGAACAACTTTCTAATCGCTGCGAACACAGCCCACACAAATGCACCCAGCGCCCCGGTAAACCGGCGCAAACCGCCCCGCCGCACCGCGCGGACGGTCCAGAAGACGCTATAAAAGCCCACGGTGAAAACCGCGGTGGCGCTTAAAACAAGCAAGACCGTATCCATGAGAATCCTGTCCTCAGCTTATACCTCAGTCCGCTGGACATGGCCATACTCGATGCACGTCGCTCACGCCTTTACCCTCATTCTGACCATCGCACTGCTCACTGGTTGCGCGGCCACGATGACCGCCTTGGAGCACGACGGGGCACTGGAGCCGTGGCGGCGCCGCCAGGCACCGGCTTCGCGCACTTTAGTTACCCACAGTTGCGGTGGAAAACTTGGGGATCAACCGGCTCTCTAGCGTCGCAGACCCTTGCGTGTGTAATCAGCGCGCTAGATCGGCGAGAAGTTATCCATTCCGCATGAGCGATGCAAACTCCTGCCCCGTTATGGCCGCGACCTCCGGATGGCACACTGTACCCACCTGGCTGCGTGAGGCCTTCAAAGGAAAGCGCGCACCCGAGCGCTCAACATCCGCCACGGCAACGGCTATCCCACCGCTCGGAGAAGGCCGGATCCGGGTTCAGTCGGCCGGGCAACTGCTGGCCGCTCCCGAGCGGCAAGCGCGCGTGCAAGTCATCGAGGAGTTGACCCGCCTCACCGCCGCGCATTTCGAGCTGCTCTACCGTCAGGCGCTCCGAAACTACGCCGCCTACGTGCAACAGCTTCCGGCCTCGGAAGCCCATCATCATGCGGGGCTCGGGGGGCTCTTGGACCATGGCTTGGAGGCCGCGGTCCTCGCCTTGAAGCTCAGGCGTGGGCACCTGCTTCCACCCGGTGCGGCGACCGAAGTGATCGATGCCCAAGCCGATCTCTGGAGCTATGCCTGCTTCACGGCGGTGCTGCTGTACGACATCGGAAAGCCCGCCATGGACCAGAAGGTCGAGCTCTTCGACAAGCACGGCGGAGAGCTGGGCCCCTGGGACCCTTGGGCCGGTCCGATGCAGGCGTATGCTTATGAAGCGCGCTTTGTCCGCAACCGCAGTTACCGCTTGCATCAGCGCGCGGCCCCTTTGCTCGCGCGCTTCATCCTTCCCGTCGAAGGCTTGCGCTGGCTCACCGGCGAGCGCGAGGTCCTGGCCTCCTGGCTCAGCGTGATTTCCGGAATGCCCGAGGAGCCGGGACCGCTCGGTAGCATAGTGGAACAAGCCGACCGGCTCTCCACCGCCGCGGACCTCACAGGCAATGTTCCCCGCCAGATGCCCACCGCTCGCGTTCGCCCGTTGCACGAGCGGCTCATCACCGGGTTGCGCTACTTGGTGGATAGCCAGCAACTCCCCTTGAACCGCCCTGGCGCCGCGGAAGGGCTAATAAGCGACCAGCTCTGGCTCGTGGTGAAGACTGCGGTCGATGCCTTGCGCGCCCACTTGCTCCAGGAAGGCCAGACTGGGATCCCCGGCGACAACCGCCGTCTCATGGATGAGTTGCAGCAGCGGGGAGCTCTCGTTCCCAACGGTGAGCGCGCAGTTTGGTCGGCGCAAGTCACCTTGGGCGAATGGCAACAGGCGCTTACACTGCTCCGATTTCCCGCGTCACGTCTCTGGCCCGATCCCACGACCCGCCCAGAGCCCTGCCACGGCGCGATCACGCCTTTGGCTGAGCCCAACGTTGCGCTAGCACCTGGAATGCCCCCACGCCTTCCCAAAGCATTACAACTGATTTGCGATGCGAACCCCTGGAGGAAGCGCAGGCTCTTGACGCAACAGCGAGCCCCGGCGAGGTAGACGGACAGACAGGACCTACACCCACAGTGTCGCTTGCTGCAAAGGTTACCGAAGCCCCGGCGTTGGCGGGACCGGTGGACCTGGGCCAAGCCTTCCTCCACTGGCTTAGGGCGGGGCTCGCTAGTGGGCAACTCCCCATCAACACCGCCAACGCCCGTGTCCACCGGGTGCGCGAAGGAGTGTTGCTGGTGAGCCCCGGCATCTTTCGCGATTACGGTAATGCGGCACAGGCACCCTGGGCGAATATCCAAAAGCGGTTCCAAAAACTCAAGCTTCATCGCAAGACCCCCGAGGGCTATAACATCTGGACTTACACCGTAACAGGGAAGAGGCGCTCGAATGTGCTCAAAGGCCTCGTGATCGAAGAGCCAGACAAAATATTCAGCGCGCCAATCGATCTGCCGCCGGCGAACCCGCATTTATCAGTACGCGCAAATTGAGGCTTGATCGAACGCACATTCGGTGACAAATCTGCGATCAGTTTTAGAATACGCCGTAGTTCTCGATCGTCGGGCGAATAGTCATGAGCAAGCAACAGGGCCGCGGCGGTATGGGCACTCACAAGCACGGCGTTTCCGGCAAATCGGGAATGCCGCCCAGACTCAAACAGCAACTGGCCCGAGAAGAAAATAAGCGTAAAGACAAGAAGGGTCGTCGTCAGCGCATGTACGACTCCATCGCGGCTCTGATGAACGCGCTGATCCGAAACAAAAGAGGCAAGGGCCATAAAGGTGGGGACGAAGGTGGGACGAAGGGCATATAGGCAATGGCCCACAATGGTAAAGGCCCTACCCACTAGTCAGCGTTGCGGCAAAGCGTGGAGCGCGCAATCCTGGCATAGGTTATCACGGAGGCCTGGGGAAACCGCTTAGTCCATCTGCCATCTGCGGCAGCGTCTTGCTAAACACGGCCTACTTTAAGTCACATCGCTCTTGACGGTCTTGGCAAAAAAGGCCACCCGTTTCACGCTTTTAACCTGCCTTGGTTGCAGAAGGGTAGTGTTTGTAGCGCCAATTTATTGGCTATTGGATCCAGAATCGAATCCCAAACATAGCACACGCGGGTCAACGTTAACGCCCCCCCCCCAACATGCTGGCCTTCTTCAGAACGATTAGCGGGCTCGGACACATACGATCCAACGCAACTGATGGGCATGAGCAGAGGCTAAATTCGCGATCCGTCCAGCTAAGAACGCCCCATACCTCGTAGGTAAGCGTCTGTTTATGCCTACTTTAATCGGCAATAGCCTGTTTATTTCGAGTTACAGATAGTACATTTGATCTTTAGAAATGCGAGTAATCGCCTCGCGTGAAAGGCCAGGCAGCGGAAGGTAAGAACGAACCGTGGGCTTCTGTTGACGATGTGGCGAAGCACCTTGGTGTGGCAAAGGATTCAATTCACCGTAGGATCGAAGCCCGCTTGCTGCCCATAAGATCGGGCGCCTTTGGAAATTCGAGCTATGCTTGGGTTTCGTACTGGCGACACGGCGGTGTCTAACAACGAATAGGAAGACCAGTGATGACCATCGACCTAGATCGCCTGCTCAAGCTTCGCGTCATCGTTGCCCGATTCGGCGAGATGGACGTTGCAAGGTGGTGGAACACCAAGGGGCAGTTGGGCCGCATCGGCGCGCTGGCGCTGCGGCGAGGCTTCCCGCGCACGCACTACTTCGCGCAGGCACGTTCGGTGTTCGCGGTTGCTGGGCATCGCTGCAACGAAGTCTTCGACCCTCCCAGGTGCGTGACGCTGTGGAGACTTCCGGAAGCCATCGAGGAGGAGTTCGACGCTCGCTGGGAGTACTGGCTCGACCACGTGGGGGAATGGCAACCGTTCTTCCAGAAGATCGGGGTTATCCAAGGCACGGACCTGGTCGCGACGCTGCGCCGCTTCGAGCTTAGTAACGACCGTGATATCGAGGGTTTGCCGCACCTACGCCGTTCTGTTGAAGGTCGCGCGGTGCCGCTGCCCGGCGTATTCTCGAACTGCAACGATGACATCACACTTCTAGCGCTGGGATTTGCCCGTGGGGAGGTTGGTGCTCTCGCTGTTCCTTACGCTCAAAGGGGCGATGCATGACGTCCGCATCGCGTACAAAAGTCGTTTCTTCGAATTCGGCTATTCGAGGTGCCTTAATTGACGAGACCTATGCCGTATTCGCGGCATGGGATTTCGCGCGATCGAAGCGTAAAAATCTAGCAAGGCTCCGTGAGGAGAATCTGATCGGTGCCAAAAGTGCATCCTGGCTTCAGAAGGTTGCGGATGCACTGGGTCGCCGCTTCGATACCGAGGGGCGCGACCGAGCCCTCGTGGTTCTCGCCAAGAACGGCTGTGAGCTCGAGATCTGGAAACCCTTATTACTCTGGCATATCACGCGTGATGAGTTTCTGCTTCGCGATTTTCTGATCAATTGGCTGTTTCCAGCATATGAGGCCGGCGTGTACCGCGTCCGATCCAACGATCTTCACAAGCACCTAAAGACCCTTCATAGGTTAGGTACTTAAGGCCCACCGAAAACGGGTTCTAAGCCCAGTTGCAGGCGTCCGGTTTGGGTGTCGCGTGCGGGGTGTGCGCGCTGAGCGTTAGCACCGAGAAACGCGATAGCTTGGTCGATGGCCCTGCGTAGCTTGCAGAGCCTTCCATCGATGAGTGCCTCGATGATCGCTCCCAGAACGTGGTGGGCACACATAGCCACCT
>JBOIEG010000183.1:0-1730 GCA_050740915.1 Gammaproteobacteria bacterium
AGGCGCAACCTCAAGCATGTACCTATCAAAGAGGTCATTCATGGTAGACGCCGACTTTGGCTGAGCCACAAGTTCCGCCCATGCACGCATGGCCTCGCCATAATCGGACCCAAGTCGGATCCATGTATTCTCGGGGCTGACGAAGTAGTAGCCCCCATGTTTCCGGTACACCCTTTGGGGTAGGTGTTTATCCTGTTTGCGTCGCCGGCCCATCGAAGCCATCTTAAGTCTCGCTCTGCCAGTTCCGCAATGCTTCGACGTCCGGCTGGCTTCTTCGTTTTGTTCTACCGCCGACCATTAAGCGCTCGACTTCCTCCTCATGCACCTTGGGCCAGCCATCGGCGCCAAGGAGGAACTTAATACCCTCGTCAATTAACCAGCGACGAATAGCAGATGGTCGTTGGTATCCGGTAAGTTCAGCGAGTTGTGCTTTCGTCAGCAACATGGAGCATGATGTGTCCCACAAAGTAGCGGAGAAGTTGCGCGAGCAAAGGTATACAGGCAATACCTTTATTAGTCAAGCTGTACTTGTATATCGCTGTAATGCTATTCCTAGCTCATTAGCAGTTGAATGAGCTAGTTGCCTATTGACCTTGCTTTAGGGGAGTCTAAAAACAAGTATATCTTGGCCTCACTGAGACGAACCCCAAAGAACCACAGAGCTGGGAAGCCTCGCTAAGCCAGTGGGAAACGCTAACCTGAAAATCTAGCCCTAACGTTCGCCTTGAGAACGGGCCTTCAGATCAGTCAACCGATTCCGGCGCCGATACTTTCGGTGCTCGACCAGGGTCGCGATGACTCGACCTTGGTTTCGCTGATCAATCACAAACGTAGGATAGTCGTCGTTCAGCGGTGCTAACTCGATAACCGAATTACCTTGGTCATCAAGCCCACGCGGCCGGTATTTTCGAAACGTGACTTTATCGTCCTTTTCAAACTTGGCGACGACAAAATCCCCGGGCTGTGGCGGTAGCTCGGGGTCGAGGATCACGATATCCCCAGGGTAGAATTCCTCCAGCATGCTCTCGCCGTCGATAACCAGGCCAAAGGAGCGGTCACTCAAGTTCTCGATATTCGTCCATACGTTCTCCGTCCGGTCGGTGATCGGGTAAGGCTCATCGCTTGCGGTCCATTCCACCGCCTGCACGTAATCGCACACGGGCACGATTTGATCCCCATAGGCCGAGACAATGACGTTTCCGCGATCACCTATGAACCGCTTCCCGCGCGCTCTGGCCCTCTGTGAGACGGGCACATCGAACAGCAATTCCTCGGGCGTGGTGTCGAGTAGCTCCGCGACACGTTCGATTCGTTTTCGGCTCGGAACCGTTTTGTCGGCTTCCCAAAGCTGGACCGACTGCGGTTTCACACCGCTCTGACGCGCGAGCTCAGACTGGTTCCAGCCTTTGCGCGCTCGAGCCTGCGCGATCCGTTTTCCGATACTCATACCCACTAATGTACAAGCAATTCTTGTTGGTTGCACCATATGTAAGTAGCACTTGACATATAAAGGTAATGCTTGTAAATAATACACTCCATGAACGCCGCTTTGCAGCAGGCGATAGACCTCCTTGGAAGCCAAGCGGCTCTGGCGCGCCGTATCGGCATTCGGCCTCAAGCCGTCCAGCAGTGGACCGCCGCCGGGCGAGTGCCTCCCGATCGCTGCCTCGCCGTCGAGCACGCCACGGAGGGCAAAGTAAGCCGATACGAGCTGCGGCCGGATGTCTTCG
>JBOIEG010000184.1:0-1786 GCA_050740915.1 Gammaproteobacteria bacterium
ACTTCATCCGCGAGGTATTCATCGACAGCGACACCGATATGGCGGTGCTGTCAGCGGTGCCGGCTGCGCCTGAAGACAATCCGCTTTCCACGGAAGAAGCCGCGGCCACGCGCGCGCTGGCCGAAGCGATCGATGGCAGCCCGCGGTTGCTGATCCACGGCCTAGTACATCCCAATCTTCCGGGCGCGCTCGAAGCCATGCAGCGGCAGAAGGAGGACTACCGGGTCGCCGCCTGGAAGACCTACACCCAGTGGGGACCGGGAGGCACGGGCTACTGGCTGGACGACGAACACTATGGCATTCCGTTCATCGAGCGGGCGCGCGCGCTCAGGGTGCCGATCATCTGTGTGCACAAAGGTATCCCCCTGTTCGGTCTGCCTTATGAACACTCCACCTGCCGCGACATCGGCATCGTGGCGCGCCAGTACCCGGACGTGAGCTTCATCGTGTACCACTCCGGATACGAACCCGATCAGCGGGAAGGGCCTTATGTTCCGGGAAATGTCAAGGGCGGCGTAGATACACTGATCAAATCGCTGCAGGACAACGAGATCTCGCCGAACAGCAATGTCTACGCAGAGCTCGGCACCACCTGGCGCAGCGTCCTACGCGATCCCGATCAGGCGGCGCACCTGCTCGGAAAATTAGTCACATACGTCGGCGAGGATAACGTGCTGTGGGGCACGGATTCGATCTGGTACGGCAGCCCGCAAGACCAGATCCTGGCGTTTCGCAGCTTCGAGATAGCCGCGGAGTTCCAAGAGCGTTGGGGCTATCCGGCGCTCACACCGGAGTTGAAGCGCAAGGTTTTCGGCCTGAACGCGGCGCGCGTCTATGGCGTCTCGCCAGAGACGATCCGGCGCGTGCTTCACAAGGACCGGATCGCGCAGGTCAAGGCGGATTATTTGAACGATCCCGATCCGAGCTTTCTGACCAATGGTCCGCGCTCGCGCAGGGAGTTCCTGCTCTTGCACCGTCTGAACGGCGCAAAACCATAACTACCGCGAAAGCCGTTCGTTTAGCGCGAAGCGGGATTAGTACTCGCGCCAGAGACAACAGCCTACAGGGTCCGCTCGAGCGAGCAGGATGTACATGCGTGCAAGCCGCTGTGACTTTGATGAGCGTGACCTGGTTAGCGACTATTGCTGATTCGTGTCAAAACCTTCCGGATTCGACCAAGGAAATCCGCCGTTCCGTCTTGCAAGTTCGGGATGATTAGCAATGGCTGAAAGCGGAAGCATGAAACCACTCGCGTGCCCCTTCCGCCCCGCTCGGCATGGTGGGGCAAGTGCTCTACCTCGAGGCCGAAGAAGCGGGGATTCGGTCGACCGGGATTGGCTGTTACTTCAGCGATCCGGTCCACGAGGTCTTTGGGATCGCTTCACATGGGTGGCAGAGCTTCTACCACTTCACCGTGGGTGGCCCAGTCGGGGACGTTCGCCTGGCCTGAACGATTTGTGGAGACCGTCCACCGCACCTACCGCCCAGCGCGCGCCCTGGCGTTTGCTGAGGATGTTCCGGCGGGTCAGGGACGTGGGCCGGTCGACGGCAAGCCGGCAGCCTACATGGTGCCGTGACCAGACCTGTGAAGCGCCGGTTCTCACTCAGGAGACACTCCTGGACGTTGTGGCGCTTGATTCAACGGCGGCACAGGGGGGTAAGCTAAGTAGACCCTGAAAATGCATAAGAATGCTCTTAAGCCTCGATCTGGACTCGATGATCCGTCAGTATGACTTGGCCCGATGTTTCCGTGGGCTATAGAGTGCCGAGCCGACGGAGGAGCCGT
>JBOIEG010000185.1:0-4868 GCA_050740915.1 Gammaproteobacteria bacterium
TGCAACTGTGGCGCACGCGGGTCCGCGAGCAGGGCATCGGGGAGGTCTGGGAGATCGCCCCGGCGCGGCAGCTTCGTGAGCGTGCCGGATTTAAAAGAGGCGATCGAGGAATTTAGGCAAGCCTGGACCCAAAATCCCAAGCCCTTCATCTGGACGGCCACCGTCGAGGACATCATCAAGAAGATCGAGCGGGCGCGGGTCAAGATGGAGCAGATCAAGCCCGGATCTACCCTGCCCCGAGGGAAAAAAGAAGGCGGCTTAACTGTAAAGTTATTTAAGGGACACTACACTAGCTCCAGTTTGTACTTTTGTGCGCGAGACCTTGTAGCCAGAGCCTGGCGCAACAGCTCGTTGACCAGCGCGGCCAGGCCCTTGCTCTGCTGCGCCGCAATGGCTTTAAGCCGCTTGAGGAGATCGCCATCGATGGTCAAGGTGGTTCTTTTCATACATCATGATGTATTGTAAGAACTTGAAGATGTCAAGTCGGTGTCGGACGGAAATGTCTCAGCATCCTCGCGCTCCCCCATGATCCGCGGCCTTTTCGTTTTTTTACTGCTGACGTTGGTCTGTGCGTGTGCGGCGCAGCCTGGGCGCCCTTCAGCGCCCACACGCATCGTCTCGCTGTCCGTGGTCACGGATGAGATCCTGCTCTCTCTGGTGCCTCGCGAGCGGGTGGTGGGCGTGTCGCCTTAATGCCGCCGATGCGCTGAATTCTCACGTCTCAACCTTAGCCAAGGGGATCCCGGCCGTGCAGCGTGAAGACACCGATGCCATCCTTTCGTTGCAACCCGATCTGGTGCTTTCATCCACCCGCACGCCCAAGGAAGTGGAGGATCGCCTAAGGCGGGCCAGGGTGCGGGTCGCGAGGGTTGTGACACCCAAGGGAGTCGATGATATCGAAGCGGGCATCCGGCTGGTCGCCGAGGCGGTGCAGGAGGCGGAGAAGGGGGAAGCCTTGATCGCAGAAATGGCCCGCCAGGCACACGAGCTCGAGCGGCTGCCCGCTGTGGGTCTGCGCGCCCTCTATTACACTGCCGGCGGTTGGACAGCGGGCCGTAAAACCAGTATCGATGTCGTTCTGCGCTCCGCCGGTTTAAAAAATGCGGCGGATCTCGAGGGACACCGGCCGGTGTCGCTCGAGTGGGTGCTTAAGACCAATCCGGATCTCATCCTGGTCGGTGCAGGCTACGAGGGTGGGAGGGCTTCGCGGCATCTCTGGGCCGCGACCCCCGCTATGCCCCGCTCGCGGCGGTCCAGCGCGGTTGGGTAATCGAATTGCCGGCGCGGGATCTGTTCGCCATCTCGCATTTCACCACCAAGGCTTCAAGGGAGCTCCGAGCGCAGATGATGCAGCATGGGATCTTGGGGAAACCAGAGCGCATCGTGCCGTTGACGCTCTCCGCCAGCGAAATGTTAGTAGACCTCGTGCCCCGAGAACGCATCGCCGCCCTGCACGAAATCGCGGGCAGTCGCGCCTATTCCAATATCCGTGATCGTATCGAGGGAATACGGCTCATTGCCCCGGATGTGGAGGAGGTGATTGCACTTCGGCCGGATCTCGTCATCGTGGCGTCCTACGCCCGCTAGGAGTTCCTCCATCAATTGCAACAGGCAACGCTTCCCGTGGTCTCGTTCACCGAATTCCAGGACGTGGAAGCGATCTTGGGCAACATTCTGCTTCTGGGCGATCTGGTAGGGGAACCAGAGCGGGCCGAGGAGATGGTGCAGCAGGCGAGGCAAGCGATCCAAACCGTCCGTTCTGCGATCCCCCGTGGTGTCGTCCCACCGCGCGTACTGTCCCTAGGCGAGGCTTGGACCGTGGCGGGTAAGGACACTGGCTTTCATTCTCTGCTGTCGCTCGCCGGCGCCAGGAACCTCGCCGCGGAACAGGGCATCGAGGGTTTTGGCACCATATCGGCGGAGCAGCTGGTGTTGTGGGACCCGGACCTCATCGTGGTGGGCAAAGAGCCGGACAGCGGTTTGAGCCTCAAACAGAGCTTACGCTCTGATCCCGCTTTGGCTTCGCTGCGCGATAAGCGGATCGTGGAGATCCCCTCTCCTTATTTTAGTTGCGTGTCCCAGCACATCGTGGCCGGGCTACGCGAGATCGTCGGGGAGGTTTATCGGTGAGAAGCCGTTTGGTTCTCGTCGTGTGCCTGCTGTTGCTGGTGGCCACTGCCTTAGCGGGGATCCGTTACGGAGTGGCCGATCTCAGCTATTCGCGGATCCTTGAAGTGGTGTTAGTGGAGACCGGGTTAAGGCCCGAAGACCAAACGGCGCTGAGCGCGCAGGAGCGGGCAATCATCTGGCACATCCGACTTCCGCGGGTGCTGACAGGGGCACTCGTGGGTGCGGCCCTGGCCCTTTCGGGAGCGCTGCTGCAAGGACTTTTCCGCAATCCCATGAGCGCGAGTCCCGGCATCATCGGAGTGAGCACCGGCGGGGCGCTGGGGGCGACCAGCGCCATCGCTTTGGGGCTTTCCAGCCTTAGCTTGTGGGCGCTTCCGCTGATGGCTTTCAGCGGCGCTTTGCTGAGCGGTTTTTTAGTGTACGCGCTCGCCACCCGTCACGGGCGTACCCCGCTCGCGACCCTCCTCCTGTGCGGCCTGGCGATGAATTCCATCACCGGTGCCTTGACCTCACTGGTTCTCAGCTTCAGCGTGCGGGGATGGGAGATCGGACGCCAGATCCTGTTCTGGCTCATGGGCGATCTCAGCAATCGGACCTGGGAGCACGTGGCCATGATCGCGCCCTTCCTCGCTGTTTGTGCAGCGGCCTCGGCCTTTTTTCCGCGTGAGCTCAATCTCATGATGACCGGTGAGGAGTCCGCCATGTCCCTCGGTGTGGATACCGTGCGTACCAAACGGCTGCTCCTCACCGTGGCGGCTGCCGCGGCGGGAGCCGCCGTCGCCGTAGCGGGCGTGATCGGATTTGTGGGCTTGTTGGTGCCGCATATCGTGCGCCTTTTGCTCGGCCCGGATCATCGCCAGCTCCTGCCCGCCTCGCTGCTTGCGGGGGCCGTGTTTCTGATGGGTATGGATGTGCTCGCGCGGATCCTGCTGCGCAGCCAGGAGATCCGCTTGGGGATCCTGACTTCGGGTTTAGGCGGACCCTTTTTTCTTTATCTGATCTTGCGCCACCGCCGACGGGCTGAGAGCTTGTGAAAAAATCTGTTGCACTCTGGAGATCGCGTTCCGGCGGTGCTCGGGATCCTCATGTATTTCAATATACACTCCGGTTGCTCGTCTCATCCTTGAGACTCGCCCCTGCGGGGCTTGCGCGCCGTTTCGCTCCCGGCGAAACGCTCCTGCGCGCCGGCGGAACGCGATCTCCCGACGCCCGCGGCGATTTTTTTACAAGCGCTGAGCTGCTCTGATGGAGATCGGCATCGAAGACGCCAGCGTGGAGCTGGGGACGAGGATGGTCTTGGAAGAGGTGACGCTGTGCTTCCGAAAACGTGCGATCACCGGGCTGCTCGGTCCTAACGGCGCCGGGAAATCGACCCTGTTACGGGCGCTTGCCGGCATCGTTCCGCTGGCGAGCGGTAGCGTGCGCCTCGGGAAGCGGGATCTCATCGCCATGTCCCGCAAAGAAGTCGCCCGCTGCGTGGCTTATCTCTCGCAGAACATAGAGATCCCGTTTCCGTTTCCGGCGGGAGAGGTGGTGATGATGGGGCGGTATGCTCATCTCTCCCGTTTCCGCTCGGAAACCGAAGCGGATCACCAGGCGGTGGCGCGGGCGCTGCTCGCCGTGGATGCGGAGTCTCTGCGCATGCGGCCAGTGGATGAGCTTTCCGGAGGAGAACGCCAGCGCATCCTGCTGGCGCGCACTTTGGCCACTGAGGCCCCAGTGCTCTTGCTCGATGAACCCATCGCTAACTTGGACATACGCCACTGCTTGGAGCTGCTGGAAATCCTTCGGGACCAGGCAACACAGGGGAGAACCGTAGTGGTAGCGATCCATGATCTCAATTTCGCCCACCGCTTTTGTGAGCGTTTCGTGCTCCTGCACGGGGGACGGGTTCTCGCGCAAGGAACCGCCGAAGAAGTTTTTGTTCCTCAGCTGTTGCGGGAGGCCTTTGAGGTGGAAGCGAACCACGTGAAGGACCCGACCGGCAGGGGCTTTTTCTTCTTCACTCGGAAGAACTGCGATGAGCGTGGAGCTTTGGGCCAAGATCGAGGTGCGTAGAGGGCGCTACGCCCACCGGACGCGCATCCTGCGCCTAGGCGCTTGGGCCTATGATCAGCATCCAGGGGAGCACGGGGAAAGTCGGTCGCAAAAAAGACATAGACAAACCGTCTCGGGCTAAAAGAAGTGTTTCGAGTTAATAGTGTAAGGCAAGCTCCTCGGGCAACGACCTCCGGTATTGTATTTTCTCGCAGAGCGCCAAGCGTTCGTCGCGTAAATAGCCTGGGTCCAGCGCCGAGGGCTAGTAACGGTGTATTTTGATCGAGCCATGAGGAATCGCCTATGAAACTGCATATTGATGAAGAAGCCGATGCCTTACATCTGCAATTGGTAGACACACCAGTGGTTGAGTCAGAAGAGGTAGCGCCTGGGGTCATCGTGGACTACGACGCATCTAATCAGGTGGTGGGCATCGAGGTCCTATATCTGTCGCGGCGTTCACAGCCCGTGAACTTGACGGATTTTCAGTTCCATACCACGCCCAGAAAGCCGACACCGGCTGTGGCGTAAGAAGGGCGAGCATTGGGTGAACGGCCACACCGGCCTCTGCGGGAACTCAGAGTTTGTGAAAAAACCTACTGCGCTCGGGATCTCGCGTTCCGGCGGTGCTCGGAATCCTCATGTATTTCAATATACACTGCGGTTCCTGCGCTCCGGCGGAACGCGACCTTCCTTCGCTC
>JBOIEG010000186.1:0-2655 GCA_050740915.1 Gammaproteobacteria bacterium
ATCACGACCCACATGCCGAGGAACGACGCCGCGGCGCCGGGCCACGTCTGTCCGGGCATCCGCATCCACGCCATCGACATCGTCCAGCCGCCGGGCATCGGCATCTCGCCCATCGCCGACATGGACGCGCACGAGACGATCGTCACCGCCGCGCTGGCGGCGAAGAGCAGCGCCGAGACGCCGACGAAGGCTCGCTGGGATGCTCGCTCGGAAACCATGCGTCGTGAGATCTCCCGCTCCGCTGTTGCGCCACGACAACCACGACGCCGCCCCAGAGCACGACGCCGTGGTTCACGCAGTTCTCAAGCGCCCGACCCGGCTCACCGCCTGTCGTACTGATCGTGCCGGCGTACCCACTGCATCGAGAAACTGAAGCTGTCCTCATCGCAACCTTTGGGCAAAGATCGAGGAAATGGTAGGCGCCATTGACCATGTCTTGTAGAAGACGCTGATCCCCTGCTCGTCCGACGCGGTAATCGGTCGAACCGCATAGTTGTAGTAAGCCTTGCCGTCGGCGATCTCTTCGGGCGTAAACGACACGTGATAGTCGAAATTGAAATCGCTTCCATAGGACGAGACCCACGGGAAGCTCCAGCCCATGCGCTTCTTGTAAGCGTTAATCTTGGCCAACGGAGCGCGCGAAACGGCTGTAAATGTCACATCGCGATGATTGAGGTGGACCGGGATACCATCGAAATTGTCGGCCCAGAAAGAGCATGACTTGCACCCTTCTTTCCAATCAGGACCGAGCATGAAGTGATAGACGATCAGCTGGGAGCGCCCGCCGAAGAGATCGGCGAGCGAAAGAGCGCCATTCGGCCCCTCAAACTGGTAGGACTTGTCCACGCGCTCCCAGGGCATCGCCATTCGGCGGCGCGTCAGCGCATCACGTTGGCGCGTGAAGTCCTTCTCGGCAGCGAGCAGTTCAAGGCGCGCCTTCAGCCATTCCTCGCAAGAAACGACTTGATTCTTCATCGTTGGCCTCCGTTAGTCGCCTTTGCTGGAGATGTCGATGTCGTTTGGATAGGGTGCGCCTTTTCCGGTTTCGAGAAGCGATTTTATGCTCATCAGAAAGAGCGCCCACTTCGTGCTGCAATGGTGCATGAACTCAACCGGCTCCTTCCAGCCCTTGAAAAGGATAATGGTGAAGTCATCATCCTGCTTGAGCTCAAAGCTCACCTTTGTGCCGATCCAATCTGCGGGCCCACCGACCACTTGCCATAGCACGCGCTTTGCGGGATCAAGCTCGAGTACCTTCATGTCGATGCTGCCGCGCGCCCCAAAGCGGAACTGGATCACTCCGCCGACATCGCAGTTACCTTGCGTGTCGGTTGTCCACCAGCCGGCAAGACCTTCCCGTGTGGCCAATGCCCTATAGGTTTCATTGGGTGACGACTTGACTTCGACTCTGTGTAAAATGTCCGGCATTTGCGATTTCTCCTTATGATTTAGGTTCCTGTACGAACTCCAGATGGATCAGGTCTTCGACGCGCCTCAGTTCGGAAACCATGCGTCGTGAGATCTCCCGTCCCCCGGTTGCGCCAACGACACCCACGACTTGGCTCAGCGCTTGTCGTACTCGTCGTGACGGCGCCACCAATAGCCTGTCTCGTTGCGACCCTTGGGGGCGCGGTCGAGCCACTGGTACGCGCCCCAGAGGCCGTCCAGTCCGCGCGCAAAGGTGGAATAGGTGTGGTAGACGACGCCGTCCTCGAGTACGAACGCGCTCATGCCCGGCCTCTCGCGCGTGTACGTGGCCACGTCCGTTCCGGTCATGGCCGCGCCAGCAGCGGGCCCGTCAGGTGTCGTGCGCGAGGGTATCTCGGACCCCTCGCCGCCGCGTAACTGCAACGCCGCCTCGCGCTGGTAGTTATATTCGATACGTCCCTCGTGCTGTTGCTCCTCGGTGAACGAAACCTTTAAGTCGAAGTTGAAGTCGCCGCCGTGCGAGGACGCCCACGGGAAGCTCCACCCCATCCGCCGCTTGTACGCCTGCAGCTTCGCGAGCGGCGCCCGCGACACCGCCCAAAGCATCAGGTCGTGGTTCGCCAGGTGGACGACGAAGCCGTCGAAGCCGTCCGCGATCGCCGAGCAGGACGGACACCCCGCCTTGTAGTCGGGCCCGAACATGAAGTGGTAGACGAGGAGCTGCGAGCGCCCCCTAAACAGGTCTGCCAGCGAGGCGCTCCCCTCGTCGGTCTCGAATCGATACGTCTTGTCGATCCGAACCCACGGCAGTTCCTGCCGCCGCCGCGCCAGGTCGTCGCTGCGCCGCGTGAGCTCCTTCTCCGCCTCGAGCAGCCCGAGCCGGGCTGCAAGCCACTCTTCACGTGTCCCGGTCATATGTCTCGTCATCGTTCTTATATGGACGCCTCCCGTTTGCCAAGGACGTCTCCGGTGTGGTGTTGGACAGGCATAGGCTGCAGTTTTATATCCGGCCTGTTGTGCAGGCTGGATGGCCTGCTGGCCCTGATGGGATCCGCTGACCCGCGCCTCATTTCTCCTAAGGGCTCGAAGCCCTGGAAACCATACAGGTTTAGTGGGTCACGGTCTGACCTGTTTGCCATCACACGTTTAACGACCTTGCGCAACCTTTCAGCGTGCCTTTCTCTATAAAGTGGTTGATGTCTCGCGAGTTCGCGTGCGGTTACGCAG
>JBOIEG010000187.1:0-1379 GCA_050740915.1 Gammaproteobacteria bacterium
AAGCGCCGCCGCCGGTAACCCCCTGGAAAGATTAGAGTTAGGCCCTGAGTGGGACCCTACCCCCGGGGTCTCGACTTCCTCGCGAGGCACGCGCGAGAGAGGTGATACCCCCTACGGTGGTCTTCGATGGGACCCAGGCGGCGCGGTTGGGCTGGTACGGCGCCCCGTCTCAAGTTGAGACTGGCACGACTCTTGCATGCCACGCTTGGCACGCTTCGTGCCTTGGCACGCAGCTTGCATAGCGCGGCCTGACTTGCACGTTCCGTGCCACGTCACGCGCCGTGCCAGGCCGGAGCGCGAGCTCGAGCCGCCGCGGCGCGGTCCCCGCGCTAGGCCCGGGCGGGGCGAGGACACACGCCCGCCGCGCTATGTCACGCCGCGCACAAGAGTTAATGTGCCGAGCCGACAATGAGTTCCGCGGCTCTCTTTTCGCGCGATTATGTCTCATTTTGGAGACAGTGTAAAGCCTCTTTACACAGTGTAAGATTTACACTCACTATGTAATATTTACGTAGTGATAACACACTGTAAAGAAAGGACTTATACTACGGCATTCTCTAAGTTATTGAAAACAAAGGACTTATTTTATGTACTTTTTACACTGCGCGTGAACAGAGAGCGGGAGAACTCATTATCGGCTCGTGAGGCTAAAGCCTTTAGACGTAACAACAAAGCGGGTTTGTGCGCGTCCTGGACCCATCTGGTATGGGCCTTGCATTAGTCTTGAGGTAACATGAAAACCAAAACATGGCATGTCGTGATCCTGAAAACGTATGTAGACGACGTCGCCGAGTACCTCGCGACGTACAGCAACCGTGGACAAGCTTTGGCTAAGCTCCGGGGTTTGATGCGCCGTGCGAAGGCTAGCGAAATGCGCTATGCCATGCGGCGAGGGTAAACCGGCATGAGAACCTGGTACCGCAACGCCCGCGGCACTCACTACCATGAGGCACGGCCCGATCGGGTTGTCTCCGGTCTCTCGAGTTGTGGCCGGTCGATTCGTCGGCCGGCGTTCACCGCTCAAGCCGACGAGCTCTTGAAACGCAATCTTCGGGTGTGCTACGATTGCTTGGTCAAGGCCACGCGATATCAGTAAGGAGATTCAAACCCATGACGAAATACACCGCCCGCGACGCCGGTTGCTACCTCGACTCGGCCCGGGGAATCTATATGACCGATGAGATCGTAGATTTCGCCCGCTCTCACGGCGCCAAAATCAAACGCGATTGCGATTGTTCACACGATCAATCGTGTTTCGATTCGGAGTTTGCCTCTTGTGAATGGATCGGAGATTACGAGGACGAAGCCGACGCTCACATGAACGATCACTATTCCGTGCCCGGTCACTACTGGGGGCGTAATGAATATGGTGACTGGGG
>JBOIEG010000188.1:0-1038 GCA_050740915.1 Gammaproteobacteria bacterium
CATTGGGCAAGTGGACCCGCGCACCGAACGAACCGACACCCCCCGATACCACAGGCACCCGCCGAAATACCGCCGCGTTAGGCGTGGGGCTCAGTACCCCACGCTTGATAAGTCGCGTCTTCGCATTGTAGAAGCCCTTCAGATTCAGACCCCGCGCGCGGGCATACTCTACCATCGTCTGCCCCGCCGCTTCGCAGGCCCGGATGTGATCCAGCCACTTGCGGCTCTCGTCCGAAAGATTCTCTGGGTGATTCGCCGACATCGCCGTCCTCCTCTCAATTGACCAAAGAACAGTCTGTCAACAAATCCGTCCCCAAAACAGATGGGGTTGGCTAACCGCTTACGATCTTGAGGCGTTAGAGGACGTCGAGGTCGCGCACCAACAAAAACACTTCCGCTTGCGCGCTGAGACCAAAGGGACTTGTGGCAAAGTGTTCCAGTTGGTGGGCGTCGCTCTGCCGCCCACCGTACGCCAGATCAAGCAGGTGGCACCCACGTAGCCCGGGTTAATTCCAGATCCCTTATATCTGTAGTGCCACGCCCCTCGCGCGTCCTCGCAACCCTATGATCAACCAAAGTTATATTTTAGGCTCCTCAGCAAAATTTGTGGGCAGAGTGGGGCTCGGGGAGTGCGCCAAGTGTGTGATAGAGAGCGATTTCTATTGTTCTGAAGCTGGAATAGCCGTAGGCTTTTCTGGTGGTCAGTTTTAGCTTGTTGTTGAAGCCCTCGACGATGCTGTTCGAGAGGGCACCTTGAGCGCGAAACCAGTTCATCAGCAAAGGGCGATGGTGGCGCAGCATACGCGCGACTTTCTTCATGGGCTCGATGCGCGAGCGCATGGTACGAAAGCACCATCGGTCGAGGAACTTCCCCGCCCAATAGGGAGAGAGGGAGTCCCAGAAGAACTGGAAATCTTCCTTGAGCAGGTAGGCGCGCACAGCTCTGAGGTTGTACTGGAGCAGCTCAGCGAGTCGGCTGCCTTGTGTCTCGGTGAGGTTTTCGGGACGTTTGAGCAAGAGCCAGCGAGTATTCTTCAG
>JBOIEG010000189.1:0-1093 GCA_050740915.1 Gammaproteobacteria bacterium
ACTTCCTATTATCCGTGAGATGTCCTGCCCCTTCATCTCATCCATCCACCAAACAAAACTGTCATATCACAGGCCCAGTCACCGCCTAACTCGTTGATTCAAAAGTCAGTAGTGGATCTACTCCCTAACTCTTAAAATTCAGCGGCCGCCGAAGGTGGTCCGCTGCAATGACTTGATACTTATTGATGCCTCCTCCCCTGGGCCACGGGCTTGGTACATTGACAATCCCAGATGTGTTCAGCGTGAAAACAGAGGAGGAAGCCAAATGAGATTCTATACCCAACAGCACAAGTTTTATTGCGGTATCGACCTACACGCACGAACGATGTACGTCTGCATTCTAAATCAAGCAGGTGAAACCGTGGTGCACCGAAATCTGAAGACCGACCCAGCTGGGTTCCTGAAGATTGTGGCGCCTTATCGAGAGGACGTCGTGGTAGCGGTCGAGTGTATCTTCACCTGGTACTGGCTCGCTGATCTCTGCGCCCGCGAAGGGATCCCTTTTGTGCTCGGGCATGCGCTCTACATGAAAGCCATCCATGGAGGGAAGGCTAAGCCTGTCTTGAGCTTGCCGAAGGGAATGACAAAATCGATGCCCATAAGATCGCCGCTTTGCTGCGCGGCGGGATGATCCCACAGGCGTATGTCTATCCCGCTGAGATGCGCTCTACCCGCGACCTGCTCAGGCGCCGCATGCACTTGATGCGTAAACGCGCCGAGCTGCTTTCCCACATCCAAAATACCAACAGTCAATACAACCTGCCAGAATTCGGCAAGAAGATCGCCTACAAGAGCAACCGCGAAGGGGTCGCGGAGCGATTTGTGAATACCGCAGTACAGAAGAGCATCGCGCTCGACCTTGCCCTGATCAACCACTACGACCGTCTGCTCAACGACGTCGAACTGTACATCGTGAAAACAGCGAAGCAGCACGATGTGCATGCTTTCTACCGCCTGCGCTCGGTACCCGGCATTGGCAAGATCTTGGCGCTGGTGATTCTCTACGAAGTGCAGGATATCGGGCGTTTTCCTCGGGTGCAGGATTTTGTGTCCTACTGCCGGCTGGTCAAGTGTGCCAAAGAATCCGCCGGTA
>JBOIEG010000190.1:0-2552 GCA_050740915.1 Gammaproteobacteria bacterium
GTTCCGGCGGTGCTCGGAATCCTCATGTATTTCACTATACACTGCGGTTCCTGCGCTCCGGCGGAACGCGACCTTCCTTCGCTCGCGACGGTTTTTTCACAAACTCTCAGCGGTACATTTTCGCTCCGCTATTTACACTCGGGCCACTACAGGTAGCCAACCCAGCGCTTTGGCGCGCTAACAAAGATGCCGGTATATTTTTATTGCGTGGCGTTTGCTTTTTGATATTGCTGCATATCCCGCAACGCTTGGTGGGCGATACTACTGACATGTCCCTCGCCATCTTGGGCGAGTTGCTCTAGGGCATTGACCACCGCCTCATTAGCGAATACTTGATCAGCAGCACGTCGCCAGAGCGCTTCGGCTATGCGAACCTGGAATGCAGAGCTGATGGTCCCGCTGCGTGAGGCTGCCTTTACCAGCGCCTCCATAGCACGTGGGTCGTCTAAGCCTACTAATACATTGATTGCCTCGCCGTGCAAATGAGTGTAGTCTGATTTCAATGCATCAAGTGCGCGATGCAGGGATATCTCGCGTCGTTCTTGCTCTTTAGCAAAGCGTATAGCTTCATCACCATCCTGGTTATCTGACGAGGGTTCCGAGCCTTCCTCTTCCAAGGCAACGGGCTGAAAATCGTCCAGGGATTGTGGAACCCTTGCTCCATCAGTAGGAGTGGGTAGTGAAGAGATTCCTGGCTTCACGCCGCTATGGCCTGTCCTTGTTCGTGCAATGGGAGTAGACAGGACAACTACGCCCAGCAGGGTAACGTCAGCGACAGGGTAAATCGCATAAGAAAACCCCTTCAGGATCCGCTTGACAGCTTGATCAAACGGCATCGTCTCTATTACGACAGAGATACGCTGGCTGGCGCGAGCAGGATCATTCAGGATGAAGCGTGCCCCAGTAAGGGTCTCGAGTTCTCGCAATACATCTCCTAACGCAGTATTATTGATGTGGGCGTCGATCACCCCCTTGTTATAGCGAACAAAGAGCGAGGAGGCAGTGGGCGGGTTTTGCTCGGTTGCCACTTGCGCCATCCCTGCGTTGCCAGTGAATAGCAAACTCCCTAATAGCAAGGCAATATAACTGATGATTGAAGGCATACAGTTCATATGCAATCTATTCCAGACACATAGGTAGGATCTTTAAACTCATTGAAAATAGGGTGAACTTTTGGATCTCCCCGCGATCGGATCGGAAGACGACTTAATAACTCGATCCGGGAGGAGCCCGATGGAGCACGAGAATCTGAGCGGTGTGGTGCGTCAATTCAAACAGACCGTCTCCGAGCAGGTGTTGAATGGCTTGGGCAAGGCGGTACGGTTTTGCTTTCGAGTACGGGAGATCATGCCCTATCGGCTAGCGCTGGGGCTCATTGAAGTGTTTGCCACCATGCGCGTTGGGACGATTGCCGATATGCACCGCGCCTTCAATGCCTTGTGTGGTACGACGGTGCAGTACAAGCCTTTCCACAACCAATTAGTAAAGGCCACCTTTCCGACCTTCATGTGCACGGTGTGTAAGCAGTTGATGACGCAGCTCACGATCGAGGTCTTGCGTTTCACGCCCCAAAGCCCCTTTGCTCGATTCACCCACATCACTCTCCACGACGGTACCTCCTTTGGCGTGAAATCCACGCTGAAGAAGACCTTTCCCGGACGGTTCACCAAGACGAGCCCTGCGGCGGTGGAGTTGCATGTGAGCATGGAACTTTTTCAGCGAGGGGGTGGACACCGTGATCCTGACCCCCGACAAGGAATCCGAAGTGCATCATGCCCCCGCCCCGAATACGATGAGAGGAGGGTTGTTCCTCGGTGATCGGATGTTCTTCATCAAAGCGTAGCTGGCTCAGATCATCGCCCACGGCGGCTCCTTCATCGTCAAGGCCAAGGGCATCATCAACCCCCTTATCCACCATGCCTATACCCGTGAAGGAGGCGAGCTCAAACGCTTTGGTAACCAACCGCTGAAGACCTTGAAGTCTAAGGTGTCGAAATACAAGGCACTCGATCTGGGGGTGGTCTGGGAGGGGGAGCTTGAGGCGCGCTTAATCGTGACCTGGGACGCAAAGAACAAAAGACCGCGCTATCTTGTTACCAATCTCCTGCGTGCGGATTTCACCCTCGAGCAGGTTTGTGATGCGTATCGGCTGCGCTGGCAGGTGGAGCTGATGTTCAAAGAGTGGAAGCGCTATACGAGTCTGCACGCCTTCGATACTTCCAAGGCCCACATCGCCGAGGGACTGATCTGGGCCTATGCTGTTGAAAAACTAGCTTTTTAGTTCCTGTTGTGCGAGGCAGATAGTGCGCCGAGGAGCGTAGGGTGATCTTTTTTCCACCCCTCGCTGGATGACCTTGGGTGGAGCACCGGTCGGGTTATTCTCTTCAAGCGCCGCCAAATACTCTCGGACCGCTCGCGTCGAGCACGCCTCAGAGCTTGTGAAAAAACCGTCACGAGCGAAGGGAGGTCGCGTTCCGCCGGAGCGGAGGAACCGGAGTGTATGTTGAAATACATGAGGATTCCGAGCACCGCCGGAACGAGACATCCCAAGC
>JBOIEG010000191.1:0-1275 GCA_050740915.1 Gammaproteobacteria bacterium
CAAAATAACTTAACTATTTTCTCTTCCGTGTTGGCAAGATGGCATAGTTCCATTCGCCTGCATCTTGCACAACCACCTTAAAGCATGACTCTAAAAATAAATCAACTTATTTTGACGCGATGCCTAACGGCGCGATCGAGCACCTTCTCGTGCACACCCCGGGCGGTCTAAGCCCCAACGCCATACGCGTGCTGACGGCACTTGAGTGGATTAAGCGCGATGAGGGCGAGCCGCTGCGGCTAATGTTGGAGGGACTCGGCTCGTCAACGCTGTTCGACACGATTACGCCGCTGGTTGGCGAAGCCGCAGTTTGGCACAACGTGATGCCCTACCTGCATCCCTGGCACCTAAAAAAACCGCAGATGCGCTCGCTTGCCGCGACGGCGGAGGCTATCCTTGAGCAGCTCCGACGTGAGTGGCGCGGGCGCGGCACCGGGTTACCCGAGCTCGTGGAAATCCGTGAATTGCCATCGGTCCAGCACGGTGGCCGCACTCTGCGACCGCTGCACTTCCACCGCTTCCGCCGCAAACGCGGCCTCGTGCAGCCCGATACTCTCGGCCGCCTGCTGGAATTGCGCTTCGCGCAGCCAGTACGCGGCCCCCTATGCCTGGGCTTCGGCAGCCACTTCGGCCTCGGTCTTTTCGTTCCCGCCTCCGCTGCCTAAGCCGCCGAAACTCGACCGCGCCCGCGAACGACGGATCCTGCCGACAAGGGCGTTCCCGGAGAGAAGCGAGGTCCTTCCTAGGGTTGATCGGCTTCGGTCGCCGCAAGCTCGGCGTACGGCTCGCGCAGCGTCATGTGGTGCTGCCACAGGGTGTCACATGCCAGCGGGCGGCCAGGTGGCATTGCGCCACCTTCGATAGATGCATAGGACGAACAGTTGAACCGCCCGCATTAGCTAGGCTATGATGTACCTGAGTTCACAGGGGTAGCGGGTGTGAAACCATGATTCAGGTCAATATCCACGAGGCGAAGACCAAACTCTCTCAGTTGCTTGCCCGTGTCGAGGCGGGTGAAGAGGTGATTATAGCGAGGGCCGAGCATCCGATTGCTCGGATCTCGGGTATCAAGCAGCCACATGGGGGACGCGTATTGGGGCGGGATGCGGGGTTATTCGAAGTGCCGGAAGATTTCAACGCCCCCTTGCCGAGCTTCCGTCAATAGGTGTGTAAATAGCTCAGGCGGCTTCCCTCACAGACTCCTCTTTGATTCGTATTCCATCGGCATAGGGCGCTCCCTGGTAGACGTCTTTGAGGAGGTCTGCCGCATTGAGA
>JBOIEG010000192.1:0-4959 GCA_050740915.1 Gammaproteobacteria bacterium
CGCCGCCCCGCCGCGCGCGGTCGGCAGGCGAGGCTCTGTACGCCAGGTATCCTTGATCGGGTCGTAGGATTCTAGCGCGGCAAGGTTTCTGGAGAGTGATCTTTCGCGACCCCCGGCCACATAGAAAAGACCTCGTAGCGCACCGGCGGCGAGATAGTCGCGCCGGGTTGGTGCGGGAGTCTTCTTGGTCCAGCTATCCGCCGCGGGCTCGTAGGCAAAGAGATCGCTGGCAAGCCCCAGCGGGCCGATACCGCCTACCACGAGGATTCGATCATCGAGGACCGCCGCCGCTAGCGCGCCGCGCGCCTCCGGGAGTGGGGTCAACCGCTGCCATTTCGTCTGCGCTTTCAAGGCGAACACATCGGCTTGGGGCTCGAGCCCTGGACCCGCAAAACCGCCGATGACATAGAGCGTATCCTCGAGCGCGGCATGATGACGGGCCTCCGGCAGATCGGGGCCGCTGTGCCAGCTGTCCGTGGCCGGATCATAGACCTCGACAGTCGCGAGGGTCCTTGCGGAGCCATCGAATCCTCCGATGACATACACTTTGCCGCGAAGCACCGATGCGGAGACTTCGGTTCGGGGCGTGGGCATCTCCGCCTTTTGGGTCCACGCGTACGTTCGCGCGACATCTTGCCTTTCGATCGTCTGGGGCGCGCTGGTCGCGGGTTGCACGCCCATGCCGCGGACATAGAATAGGTAAGCGCCTACGACCACCCCGAGGAACAAAATGACCACTGCAGTTCTCATCTTCGCTCTGCCATCACCCCACTGGACATCGCCTCCGTAGACGCACCATTATAAATACGGGTCTTCACGGAATCGAGTGGGTAGTTTTGAGCATTTTAAAGCGCTGGTAGCATGCAGGTCAGGACTTTCAATCGCAGGTGCTCCTCGTCTCTGAGTTCGTATGCGCGTCGTTGGATGACTCGGATCTTGTTGTTAAATCCTTCAACGAAACCGAGCGAAACTTTGTTCTCGGGTTTGCAGTAGGCAGCAATCCCATCCCAATGGCGGTCGATCATTTCAGCAAACTCCTCGTAGGGCTTCAGCCGTTGCCATTTCAGGCTCGCCAGGGCGTTTCTGTTTTCCGCAGAGCGGTTGATTGATCAAAATATATTCAGTGTATGATAGCGTCGCTTACCGCCCCTTTCGCCCGTAAAAAATGCACGGTAACAGGTGGCGGCGCGCATCCCATGAACATAGTGTATTGAAACCGATCGGCAGATCATTTCATTCGGCCCACCACTCAGGAGAGAGTCCAATGTCAACGGAGAACAAAGAGATCATTCGCCGTCTCATTGACGAAGTTTGGAATCAGCGCGAGATCCATGTCCTTGACGAGATCATCGCCGCCGATGCGTTCATCCACTCCCCAACTGTGCCCAACCTGAGCCGCGGTCCTGAAGGGGCAAAGCAATACGTTCAACTGTTTTGGGCCGCTTTCCCCGACTTGCGGGTGACTACCGACGACCTCGTTGCCGAGGGGGACAAGGTAGCGCTCCGCTGGTCAGCCTCCGGTACACACAAAGGGAAGCTCTTGGGCATCGAGCCGACGGGAAAGCCCATGACCATTACGGGGCAAGCGATTTACACCATTGTGCGCGGCAAGATAACGGAAGATTGGATTAACGCGGATACCATGGGCATGTTGCAGCAGTTGGGGATTGTCCCTCGGCTTCACACTAGATCCTTTTGTTAGGCAGCACCTTGACCAACTCATGACCCGCGACGATGGCTGACATCCTCAATCATCTGACTACTCTAGTCGCCGCCTTTGCAGGTGCTTGGGGGGCATTCCTCTTTGAATCCAGAAGAAAGGGATCGGAAGAGAAGGGACGTCAGCGAGCTGTGGCTAATCGGGCGCTGTACACGGTCTCGAATATGTGGAACGTTATGTACCAGTACCATGGCGAGATCGTTGCACCGTACAAAGGCAAGTGCGACTCTTGGCTGAATATGCCGGCTACGGCACCAGCGAGGTACGGGCTGACGTCTTTTGATGCGGAGGGCCTGGCGTTTCTGCTGGATTGCGGCGAGCCGATGACCTATCAGAAAGTGTTGCTGGAAGAGCAACGATTCTGGGGCACTATTCATTTAATCGAGCAGCGCACGGCAATCTTGCTTGGCCGTGTGCATACGGCCCTCGGAGCAGCAGGTGTAAGGATCGGAACGCCTCTGAGCGCAGACGACGTCGAGACGATAATTGGGATAGACGTTGCTCATCAACTGAGGGTGTGGACGCCCGCGGTCATGGAGCAGGTCGAAGCAAACGTCGCTTCGTTGGTAGAGGCTCATAACACACTCAGGGCAACGATGAAGAAGCTCTACCCAAGACTAAGTTCGTCAGTGTAGAGTTTAAGGCATTGCCAGATGATACGACCTCTGCATAACAACCAGCTCGACTCGGGCCGGCGCAACCGCCGCGCTCCGGAGGCCGGTCAGCTGGGCCGGTTGGTGTCGCGCCGCGCCCCTGAGTTGCGTCGATAAACAAACTTCAATACGTAGAGGTATGGCCTTTCTCACACGTCCGGAAACTTTACGGTTTCCGCACTAAAGGCCTTCGACGGCGAGCCATCGATCATGAGCTTAAGATAGATGTGGTAATTCGGCAGGTTGATAAGGTCCGTCGGTTCAAACGTCGGATCGAACTCCTTCGCAATGACTGACGCGTCCTTTGGACCCAGGCGAAACGATATGAGAGTGCCGACGTTCCCAAGAACGGAATGCTGTACATCCGTATCCAATTGATGAAGATACTGGTTCGCGAGGATGAGCCCCACATGGTATTTGCGCAGCTCGGAAGCCATGTTCGCAATGCTTAGCGTCGTAAAGTTGTGGAACTCGTGGATAGATAGAAGTTCCGTCTCTCTTCGGGCGGCAATTCCGCCCGGCTGAAAGCAGCGAGACTGATCGAACCAGGCGACATATCGCTTGGGCGGTTCTTAGTCAGCAGCGATGGGTTTCTTGACCCGGCGACATATAGTGCCGGGCGCGAAGTAACCGTCTATGGGATTTTGGAGAACGTGCTCATGCGCAACATCGGTGAACCGCGCAGGTCCAGCTCAATGCCCCCATCGAGGCAACCAGACGAATGGCTCACTCTGAAGCCTGCTTCTTGATCCACCCGTTATTTTAGCGCTCCATGTTGCTGTAGGGAGGACACTGGCATCACCGAGTCCGGCCTAGAGCATATGCGGCTGAAGCATATTGGTTATGCCCCAAACACCGGCATCCTCTCGCTCCAGTACGACCACTGTGCCGGGGACAAAGGCCACAAGCGCCGGCTCGTCGTTTCCTGTGACTAAATAAGAGACCAGTTTAGCGAGGAACGGCAAGTGCCCGACAATGGCTAAGTCCTCGGATCGGCTCTTGAGTCGGGTCGAAAAATCTGAAGGCGAATCGAGCGGGTCAAGCCCCGCTGCCTGCGCGATCTTTCGTTCCCGTGCTATGGTCTGCGCTAGGATCTCGGCCGTCTCCCGGGCGCGGGCCTTACCGCTATGAATGATGCGAGACACGCTTACCCTGTGGCGCGACAGGAAACTCGCAAGGCGCTCTATGTCCTGGCGTCCCGCGGCGGTGAGAGGCCGATCCGGGTCGATGTCCTTGGACACCGCCTCCCCGTGTTGAACTAAATACAATCGCATTACGCTCATTCCCGATCCTCGGCTGTGCACCAGCGCTTTGCACAAGCTAGGCCCTCACGATGAACTAAGTGTAGCTATTGGAACGCCTGCCTTACAAATGTTATTTCAACGTCGAGCAGTCAGAGTGCGAGATAAGCTCATACAGAGGGGTATCATGATGTCCTGCCGCCGGATTATAGGGTCGTGGGGGCTTCTGCTGCCCGAGCTTCTCGGTCGCTCATGTAAGCATGCGAAGTTCGATTGGTTTAAAATTTCGCCTCGATTCCGACGCCTCGAAACGACTATCATTGGCGATTTCTCACAGCATGTGAAGAGGCAGCGCCAGCAACGAGACGAGCACATCGATTATCGTGTGAAAGACAATCAACCCATCGCGCTCATTGAATTTCTGCGCGATGCAAGCAACATCTTCGTGTTCACCGGGGCCGGTATTTCAACCGGCAGCGGCATCCCCGACTATCGGGGACCCCAAGGGGTGTGGACTCGACGAACCCCTGTCTACTACCAGGAGTTCATGGGCTCGGTGACGGCGCGCATCGCGTATTGGGACTACAAGTTGGAGGGCTGGGAGGCGTTTCGCGATGCCCGACCGAACCGCGTGCATCACGCCATCGTCAAACTCGAGCGGGCAACCAAACTATGTAAGCTCGTGACCCAAAACGTGGATGGCTTCATGCTTGTGTCGGCACGCCTCGGGAGCGGCTCATAGAATTGCACGGTACCAACCGCGCGGTGGAATGCCAGCGCTGTCATGAGCGCAGCGATCCGGAGCCGCTTTCGATTATTTCAAGCAGACCCGCAAGCCCCCGATCTGCCGCTGCGGGGGATATCCACCGTCAGCTTCGGACAAAGCCTTCGCGAGCAGGATCTGGAGGAAGCGATCACGGCAACAAAAAAAGCCGATCTCGTCATCGCACTTGGCTCCACGCTGTCCGTATATCCGGCCGCCTCGCTTCCTTTGCTCGCTGCACAGCGCGGGCTCCCCTATGTGATCATAAATCGCAGGGCGACCGAGCATGATGGGCATCCGTCGGTGAGCCTGCGAATGGAAAGCGATGTCCTCGACACTTTCCCCCCAGCCGTTGAACAAGCCCTTAAGGCCTGTTGATGCAGGAGAAGTACCTTCCGGATGCCATCCCGTGAGGCATACCAGACGCTCGCCGATCTAAGGGCGACCGTTGCGCATGCGGGGCGCTTGGAATGGATCGGGTTCCGCCCCGGGCCGCAATGGATCGAGAGCGTGGTTTGTGCCATGCTTGGTCGCGCATGGAGCAAGCCTTGGGGTCGGGGGGCTCCACGCTTTGCCTTGTGC
>JBOIEG010000193.1:0-7084 GCA_050740915.1 Gammaproteobacteria bacterium
ATCAAGGCGGTGATGCGGTTCCGGCAGTTTCTGCTGCGTGGCGTTGAAGCCGTACGGGGAGAGTGGTCGTTGGTGACGATGGCGTGGAACATCCGCCGGCTGGCGGTGCTGGCGGGCTAAAAAGCGGGCCGAGAAGAGGCTGTCCATCATCAACTCACGGAGTCGATCGCCTTGATGACCACCCGAACCTCGATTTTGGCGTTCAACACGCACGTTATGGCTTTGGTGTTCAACCTAAGTCCGACAGGCTCCTAGGGGGACATTAAGAACAAGGGAAGCCGAAAACAGACTTCCTGACTTCCAGAGCACCCGCGCGGCTAAAAGAAGGGATGTGGGAGTCACCCACACCCACGATAGGGGGTATCGAAGGATGAAGCCTTCTTACCTCAATCGCCTCCGGGAGCGGACGCGGGGGACGGCAAGACCAATACCACCGCCCCAAGGAGCCACTGATTACACAGCAGGCCCCACAGCCAGAGGCACTCGACTGCGAAATCGGCCCTGTCCGATGCATAACCGGGTGCCAGGAACCGACCAGGTCGCCGCGCTTGGATTTTTCTTGCATCCAACGTCTTCGCCACCAGCGGCTGGAGGACGGGACCCGGAACTATTTACGCTTGCCGTAAGTCATAAGTTCGGCTAGCCTGATAAAATGATTCTGAGTTTCCGCGACAAGCGAACAAGGCAGCTCGCTGAGGGGAAACGGGTCAAGGCGTTTGGTGGCTTCGAGATGCAGGCGCACAAACGCCTGCGGCTACTGCATCTGGCCCGACATCTCCAAGCACTGCGGGCCTTGCCGGGAAACCGGCTGGAAGCGCTCAGCGGTGATCGCACCGGCCAGTACAGCATCCGCATCAACGAGCAGTGGCGAATTTGCTTCGAGTGGCCGGACGGTGCTCCCGGCCCGTCGAATGTTGAGATTGTGGATTACCACTAGGAGGCAACCATGAAGCTAGGTGGACTAGCCATTCATCCGGGCGAAATCCTCTCCGATGAACTGACTGAAATTGGGGTGACGGCCTCCGACCTCGCCCGGGCCATTGGCGTGCCGGTTAACCGCGTGACGCAGATTCTGAATGGCCAGCGGGGCATCACTGCCGACACGGCGCTCAGGCTCGGTCAGTGGTTTGGCTCGGGCCCGGAGATCTGGATGGACCTGCAGAAGGATTACGAGCTGAGGACTGCAGAAGCGGCGCTCGGCGACGCCCTCAAATCCATTCCCCACCGGCCGGAACACCGAGTTGTTCCGTGAGTGGGTTAATGTTGATGAAGAACCACATCATCTATCCGGGCGGCCAGTCGTCCGACCGGCTTGGCAAAGCTCTTGAAACCCGGGCGCTCCGGATTAATAACGAGCTGGTGCGTGCTGGCTGGTCCGCCAGTCGCCGCAATCTGGTCGAGGAATTTCCAGACAGAAGAAAACAGATTGCTGACTAGTAGTTGAGCCGCATTCTGGAAGCCGCGAGGACCTCTGGCCAGCACAGGAGACCCGACATGATCCGATCCGTTGCTGTTCTGGGCCTGGACGTCCTCATTCTCGCGGGCGTCGGCGGCTGTGCCACGTCCAAACCCACGCTGAAGGCGTCGGATCCCGCCGCCGTCTCCATAAATGGGCCGAGCACCTCTCCCACCGCCACGCTCGTCGTGCATGGGATGTCCTGCCCACTCTGCGCGAGCAACGTGGACAAGCAGCTCCTCGACGTCGGCGGCTGTGCCACGTCGAAACCCATACCGAAGCCGTCGGATTCCGCTGTCGTCTCCACGGATGAGCCGATCATCTCTCCCACCGCCACGCTCGTCGTGCACGGGATGTCCTGCCCACTCTGCGCGAGCAACATGGACAAGCAGCTCCTCGACGTCCCCGGCGTCTCCGGGGTCAACGTCAACATGAACAGCGGCCATGTCGCGATCACCATCGATCCCAAGCAGCCACCGACCCGCGACATGCTCGCCCGTGCCATCGGCCGCAGCGGATTCACTCTCGCAGAGATCTGGACGCCGTGATGCCGGTCCGTCAACGCTTCCGCACCAGGCAGGGGCTCCCGGCACTGGTCCTCGCCACTGCCGCCGCACCCTGCCTCGCCCAGGAATCAACGAATGTTCCCGCGGCGACGCAGCCCTCCGTCAGCCGCTTTTACCTGCGTGAGAAGCTCCAGTACATCTCCTTCGGCGATGACCCCTCCCCCACCGATCGCGACAACGATAAGTTCGTTCTCACGTCCTCGCTGAGCTACGGCATCTCCCGAACAGTCTCCGCCACGCTCGACGTGCCTCTCGTCCTCAGCACGAGCTCGGATGACCGCGACGAGTTCTTCGGCGTCAACGACCTCTCGCTCTCGCTGAAGTGGCGCTTCTGGCAGGAGGACCTCGGCCCTGTCGATTCCATCCGCCTCGCCGCCGTCGGCGGCATCGAGATCCCGACATACGACGAAGACCACTCCAGCGAATCCTGGGATCCGTACGCGGGCCTGATCTTCACGGCGATCCTCGGGCGCCACGGCGTCAACCAGTCGCTTCGCTACAAGTTCAACAGCGGCGACAACGACTTCACGGAGTTCACGACACGCGGCGGCGATGGCGAGAATGATGCGTTCTTCTACGACACGTCCTACCTCTTCCGCCTGGCGCCGAGCCAGTACACCGCCGACACGAAGGGCGCCCTCTACCTCACTCTCGAGCTCAACGGCCTCTATGAGACGAACGACGACAACGAGATCATCCTCGGGCCGGGCATCCTGTACGAGGCATGGCGTTTCGCAATCGAAGCGAGCGTGGGCTTTCCGATAGTTGAAGATGTTGACGAGCGACCGGAGATGGACTTCGTCGCGTCGATGGGGTTCCGTTTCCTCTTCTGATTTCGTTCCGTAGGCTCACTTGGGCCGGCGTCTCGCCTGCCGCGCTATGTGACGGCGCCTCAAATGATCGAAAATCTGTCCTCGATTTCCCACTCGCCTCGCTACGGCTCGCTCGACAAGCTCCTAGGACTGTGGGGATCGGCTGCTTCCGGTGTTCATTGGGGATCGGGGTATAATTTCGCAAGGGCCAAAGAAATTGCACTACGCGCATGATTTCCGAGGGCTTGCTGCAGGTTTGGGCATTCTGCCGCGCGACATCCAGGCTCGATTGGGGAGGGCGTAATGACTACAGCCACGGGGGATTTATACGACCGGTACGCCGAGAAGCTGCAAGTTTTGACACCGATGTTCAACGACTATGGCGGGCTGCGGTCGTTCTGCGGCGTCATCGCGACGGTTAAGGTGCACGAAGACAATTCTCTGGTACGTGCGGCCCTAGAAGAACCAGGCCGGGGCCGGGTGCTGGTGATCGACGGAGGAGCATCTTTGCACTGCGCATTGGTGGGCGATCAGTTAGCGTTACTGGCGCAGCGAAACGGCTGGTCGGGGATGCTGGTTCATGGCTGCATTCGTGACTCGGCGGCGATCGCGAGGATAGGGATTGGGCTGAAGGCGATCAATACCAATCCTCGCAAGGGCGTAAAGAAGGGCTTCGGCGAGCGGGATATTGCGGTGAGCTTTGGGGGGGTGACATTCATACCGGGCGCTTATCTGTATGCGGACTCGGACGGGGTTTTGGTGGCGAACGAGCGCTTGGCTTAGCGACTACATGCCATGACCGGCCTTTTCCGAGTCGCTTGCGTCCAAAACTGCGCGGACACCGATCTGCGCGCCAACATCGAAGAAGTCAGCCATTGGGTAGAGCAGGCGAGCAGCCAGGGCGCCGATCTGATCACGCTTCCCGAGTATTTCAGCTTTATCGCACCCGACGATGCGACGCTGCTGGCGAACGCGTGTAGCGAGTCCGAACACCCGGCCTTGGCCCATTTCATGAAGCTGGCGAAAAGCCTCGGCGCCTGGGTGCTGTTGGGGTCCCTGGCCATCAAGGTGAGCGAGACCAAGGTTAACAACCGCTCGTATTTATTGGATGCCAACGGGCAGCTCGTCGCACGCTACAACAAAATCCATCTCTTCGATGTCAACCTCAAATCAGGAGAAACGTATCGTGAATCGACCACGGTCGCACCCGGTGACACCGCGGTGCTGGCGCGAACTCCTTGGGGATTGCTGGGTATGAGCGTGTGCTATGACCTTCGGTTTGCTTATTTGTATCGGCGTCTTGCACAGGGGGGCGCGAGCTTTTTCGCCATTCCCGCCGCCTTCGCCAAAACTACGGGAGAAGCCCATTGGCATGTGCTGCAGCGCGCGCGAGCCATCGAAACCGGCTGCTACGTGTTCGCCCCCGGCCAGCATGGCGTGAGGAAGAGCGGGAGGGCGACCTATGGCCATTCGCTGATCATTGATCCATGGGGCCGGGTGTTGGCGGACGGCGGAGAGCAAGCGGGGTATATCCTTGCCGAGATCGATCCGGCGAAGGTCATCGAAGCACGGCGCATGATTCCGGCCTTGGAACATGACCGGGTGGTCTCCGGGCCTGGGGGACCCTGAGCCGCTTGTGAAAAAATCGTCGCGAGCGAAGGGAGGTCGCGTTCCGCCGGAGCACAGGACCGTTTCGTCGTGCATTCAGTAGATATTCAGCTCGCCTTGCTTAAGTTCGGTTGCTGAGGCCGAAGAGAAAACCATTCATGAAAGCTGTTCGCATGTTTCTGCCGCTGCTGTTGTCTTGTTTAGGGGCACTGGAGCCGCAAGCGCTTGAAATCAAATTGCAGCGGACAGGAGCGCAGATAACGCTTGCTCAAGCGAGGATCGGCCAGGGTCAAGCCGTTGCCTTTGCCCGCCAGGCTACAGGCGGCCGGGTGTTGGATGTACAGACCCAAAACATGAGCGGCCGCGTGGTCTACTTGGTGAAGGTATTGATGCCGGATGGCCGGGTGCGCATCATCGCAGTGGATGGGGAAACCGGCCAGATTCGATGATCATTCCAGTATGCGCGTGCTGTTGATCGAAGATGAAACCGCTCTGCGCGATGGTTTGGCGGCCAGGCTGCGCAAAGAAGGCTATGCTGTTGATTTAGCTCCCAACGCCTTGGAGGGATCTTTCTTGGGCAAGGAATACGCTTTTGATGTCGCCATCGTGGACATCGGACTTCCCGACCGTTCCGGGATCGAGGTTATCAAAGACTGGCGCGCGGCGAGTCGCAAATTCCCCATTCTTATTCTAACCGCACGCGCCCGCTGGCAGGATAAAGTAGCGGGACTGGAGGCGGGGGCGGATGACTATCTGGTAAAGCCCTTCGAAGTGGAAGAGCTGCTCGCTCGCCTGCGCGCATTAGTCAGGCGCGCAGCGGGATGGGCGGAGCCAGTGCTGCGTGCCGGAACACTGAGCATGAACACGGCGACGCAGCAGGTCACTGTGGCGGGAAAGGAGGTGGACCTGACCGCCTACGAGTATCGGGTCTTGGAATATCTCATGCTGCACGCAGGAGAGGTGGTCTCGAAAACAACGCTGACAGAGCACCTTTATTCCCAGGATTTCGATCGCGACAGCAACGTGCTTGAGGTCTTGATCGGCCGCTTGCGCCGCAAGCTCGACCCCGATCGGACTGCTGATCCCATTGAAACCTTGCGAGGGAGAGGATATCGGTTTCGGTTCGAGCCGCCAAGCTAATGCCTTCGCTCAATGCTCGGCTCCTGGTCGCGGCCACCTTGGTACTGGCTGCGTTCTTAGGCTTGACCGGTTTTGCCCTAGACCGCGCATTTAGGGACAGTGCGTTTCTGGCGGTCAAGGAACGCTTGCAAACGCAGATCTATTCGCTATTGGCCGCGGCCCATCTCGATCAGTCGCCGCAGCTCGTCCTTCCTGGCGCGCTCCCCGAAACGCGTTTCTCTATGCCCGGATCGGGCCTTTATGGGCAAGTTAGTGCTAAGGGCGGTAAGCTCGTCTGGCGTTCGCGCTCTGCGCTTGGCATAGAGATCCCCTATCCGACGGTGGCGGCTCCGGGGGAAGCGGTGTTCAGCGAGGAAAGGGCTTCCGATGGGGCGGCGGTATTCGCCGTCGGATTTGCGGTGGATTGGGAGGTGGCGCTCAACGAAACTCGCCGCTATGTTTTTTATGTCGCCGAAACGCGCGCGGCCTACGACAACGAGGTGGCGGGTTTCCGCAAAAGCCTATGGGGGTGGTTGCTCGCAGCCGCCCTGGTGCTGTTGGCGGCGCAGGGCGCGATCCTGCGCTGGAGCCTCGCGCCTCTGCGGCGGGTGGCCTGGGAGGTGAACGAAATCGAGGCCGGGCATCGCCAAGAACTGGAAGGCGCCTATCCCAGCGAACTACGCAGCCTCACCGAGAACCTCAACGCGTTGGTGCGTAACAGCAAGCGGCATCTCACCCGCTATCGGAATGCTTTAGGGGACTTAGCCCACAGCCTAAAGACCCCCTTGGCTGTGATGCGCACCGCATTGGAAAGTGACTCCGATCCCGCGGAGCTTCGCCTCACCCTCGGGGAGCAACTCGAGCGAATTGACCGCACCGTGCACTATCAGCTCCAGCGAGCCGTCGCCTCGGGTCGCACCGCCCTGGTTACACCGGTCAATGTGCGGGAGGTTTGCGATAAATTGATCCAGTCCTTCAAGAAGGTTTATGCGGAAAAACGGCGTGAGTTCCAAATTCTCATCGCTCCGGAAGCACAGTTCTATGGAGACGAGGGTGATCTCATGGAGATCTTGGGAAACCTTATCGACAATGCCTGCAAGTGGTGTCGCAGCGGCGTGAAGATCAGCGCTTGGCTGCGTCCTTGCGAAAGCGCAAAGCGCCCCGCTCTAGAATTAACCATCGAAGACGACGGCCCCGGGATCCCGCACGAGAAACAGTCCAATTTTGAGCGCGGGGTCCGTCACGATCCCGCCAAAGCCGGGTACGGGATTGGGCTCGCCGTGGTGAAGGAGCTGGTGGTAGAGGTCTACGGCGGTGAGGTCACCCTCGAAGTGAGTCCCTGCGGCGGTACGCTGGTGCGCGTTTTTATCCCGTTTTAGCTTAGGGAAGCTCTGCCAAAGTGTCGCGAGCAAGCCCAGATGCGCGAAGCCGCGGAGCGAGTCGCGAGACATATCAGTTAGATAGGCGAGCGACGAGCGAGCACGCGACAAAGCAGATGGGCTGCGCAGTAACTTTTGCAGAGC
>JBOIEG010000194.1:0-4046 GCA_050740915.1 Gammaproteobacteria bacterium
ACAGGTGGAGGGCCGGTGACGGTTCCCACCTGCGCGGAAGCGAGTGCAACCGAGGAACCGGATGCGGGAATACTGCACGTCCGGGTCTGTGCGGGGGGCGCCGGGTAACCGGCGTCCCTACCGCGGAACTGCTCAGCTCCTTGGCTTCTAGCGCAAGCACTGGCGTGGATCGAACGGACGCCTGTCACACCCGGGTGTGGGAGGACCGCAGGACGCAACAGCAATTGGAGAAGACCCCGCGCGGCACGGGGGCGAACGCCAGGCGCATCGAGGTCTCATGGTGGTAACTCCGATCTCCCACGGTACTTCAGACGTACCGAGCGAACGGCTCTCGGGCTCTGTTGAACGGGTCACCTTTCGCTCAATGTCGAGCTACAAACGCGCCTCAATCCCGAACCCCCCGTTAAAGTCGAACGCTTCGGCTGGCGATTTGCGCCCAAGGACAAGGTGATACAGATCGTCAATGACTACGACAAGGAGATCTTCAACGGCGATATCGGCACAGTTACGGTGGTTGATCTCGAGCAGAGCAGGCTCACCGTCGACTACGCAGGCCGTGCGGTCAACTACGAGTTCGGGGAGCTGGATGCGCTAGTCCTCGCCTATGCGACGACGGTGCACAAGAGCCAAGGATCGGAGTACCCCGTAGTGGTCATTCCGCTCGCCACACAGCATTACCCCTTGCTCGAGCGCAACCTGCTGTACACGGCGGTGACTCGGGGCCAGCACCTGGTGATAATCGTCGGGCAGCTCAAAGCGCTTGCGATGGCGGTCAAGAACGTACGCTCAATGCGTCGATTAACCAACCTCCCATACCGGATCACGGCTCTCAGCCCTACGGCGACCGCGCATTGAAGCGCAGCAGGTTCGGCGGTATTCACAGCATGTGACGAACCGCAAAATCTTTGCTGCGCAGTTCGTCGCCACGATGCTCACACACAGTGTGAGGAGGATGGACATCTTGAATGTCTCTGGATTCCTTGATCCCTCAGCCGACTTTCCAGTGCGGCGGGATTGTTTTTTCAAAGTAGGGCAGCGCTTCGATGCGTCGCATCCAATTCGATAGTTTCGCTCCAATCAGCGAGCGCACAGCGAGATCGGGCTTCTTGTATTCCAGGCGCAACGCGAGCGCAAGCCAGGGATAGAGCGTGAAATCCGCGGCGGACAGTTCTGACATCAGATAGTCACCCCGCACTTCTCGCTCGAAACGGGCAAGCTCCGAGGCTAATTGCTCGCGGCCCTGGGTGAGGGCTTTAGCGTCCCACTCGGCTTGCCGTTTGAAGAATAGCTCGTGACCTAGCTGTCCCATCACGGGAGCTAGATACTCCGTCTCCTGGATGAGGCGCCGAAGGATAGCGCGCTCACAAACATCCTGCGGGAAAAGCCTGCCGTGCCCTGCCACTGGATATTGATCGTCGAGGTACTCGAGGATGGCGACAGATTCATAGAGTACGAAACCGTTGTCCTCGATCACCGGGACCTGTTGCCGGGGATTGAGCCTGGTGAACTCGGGTGTTCGCAGATCGCCCCCGGAAAACGAGAGCACTCTCAACTCATAAGCCAACTGCTTATGTTCGAGCGCCAACCACACCCGCCACGCGTAGGGTGAGCCCGAGCCGTAGTAGAAGGTAATTGCCATGGGGCTATTGCAACGCTCTGCAGAAATAAGGACTTTGTCGACTCGGGTTTTCAGAAAATGCCTACTTCGCATGTATTCTACCTCACTTCGAGGGGGTCTCTTGCCTTGTTACGGGATACCGAGGATCCTGTCGGTTGAAACGTGCCCCCCTATGAAGCCGCTGGTTTAACATCCGCTTGCCGAGATCGCTTGTGCAACCCTGAAGGAAGAGCTGATTTGCGGTAATGTCGGTACTGGTACAGGGGTTAGGAACATGCTACGGAGAAGCAGATGCGAGCCTTGTCGTGGTCTTCTCCCTAAATTGATTTCCCGCTCTGCACTCGGTAAGCTTTGGCGCCCCTTTAGACAAACAGAGAGCACGGTAGATTGCGCAACGCTTTGGTAGCTGGCAACTGGAAAATGAATGGGACCTTGGCCAGTATCAGGCCCTTGTTGCACGAGATCACCCAAGGCATGTCGGCTGTCGCCTCGGTTGAGGTGGCGGTGTGTCCGCCTTTTATCTATCTGCCCTTTGTTTCTGATTATCTGAGCGGGCAAACCATAGGGTTAGGGGCACAAAATCTCGGCCACGAGGCGCAGGGGGCGTTTACCGGTGAGGTATCCGCCGCCATGCTGGCGGACTACGGCTGCCGTTACGTTATCATCGGCCATTCCGAGCGCCGGCAGGTATTCCATGAAAGCGACGAACTCATTGCGGTAAAGTTCGGTCTAGCGCTAAAGGAGGGGCTCACACCTATCCTTTGTGTGGGCGAAACGCTACCACAGAGGGAGTCGGCTAAAACAGAAGAGGTTGTTCGGAAACAATTGCTTGCGGTCGTGCATCGCATGGGAAGCGCTGTCTTTCAGAACGCGGTGATCGCGTATGAGCCGGTTTGGGCCATCGGAACCGGAAATACGGCCACGCCCTCTCAAGCCCAGGCTGTCCACGCATTTATCCGCGAGCTGTTAACGGAGCAAGATGAAGTGACCGCTAACATGGCGCGCATTTTATATGGCGGAAGCGTCAAGGCAGCTAGCGCAGTCGATTTGTTCAGGATGCCAGATATCGATGGCGGGCTAATCGGGGGTGCCTCTCTACAGGCGAACGAATTTTTGGCCATCTGCCAGGCCGCGGCCTCATAGGAGAAAAAATGCTACTGACGATTTTGACCATCTTTCACGTACTTATTGCCTTTGTCTTGGTTGGTTTGATCTTGGTGCAACGGGGCAAAGGGGCTGACGCGGGCGCCGCTTTTGGGAGCGGAGGTTCCTCGACCATCTTTGGCGCGCGCGGCTCCGGCTCCTTTCTGAGCCGAACCACGGCGATCCTCGCCATCATGTTTTTTTCGAATATCATGGCCTTGGGTTACCTGACCACCACCGTGTCTGAACGCAAGAGCCTGATGGAGCAGTCCCTGTTTGAAGTCCAAGACATGAAGTGGCAGGAAAGAGCGGAAAAAACGGACGAAGAACGCGCGAAAGCGAAGCAAACACAAGACGAGGGCAAACCAAAAACCCCGCCTAGCGTTTCTAGCTCGGCGGGTAGCGATAAGCCACCCGAGCCAAAGCCGCCAAGCCAAGCGGTCCCCGAGAGCCAGAGTGGTGCTTCCGCCGGAGAGGAGGCGGTCAAGTCAACAGAAACCCAGCCTGCTGACATGCCAGAGATGCCGAAGTAGTCATCGGACACTTCGAAAAATTCCATCCGGGGAATTTTTCGAATCGCAAAGCAATATTCGGTATGCCCATACCGCCGGGCATTTCGAATTAATCGAAGTGCTCCGTTCCAATCGGACGACCGGTCGGATAGCCATTACACGCCCAAGCGCGCCGCGTGTAGGGGGTTACCGAACAGCCAGCTATAAGACCCGGGGGTGCGCAGACTTTTTGCGAATGCCGATGTGGTGGAATTGGTAGACACGCTGTCTTGAGGGGGCAGTGGCGCAAGCCGTGCCGGTTCGAGTCCGGCCATCGGCACCAGTTAAGCGTTGAGGCCAGCGGGGTTCTCACTGTGAAGTACCGGCTACCCTACTCCGAGCCGGAGAGCCTAGAAGGCGAAGCGAGGCGACGTTGGGTGGAGAGCCACCGCGCCGCCGAATTCAGCCATTCTCTCGAAGCGCAGGTTGCTGGGCAGCTGGACGTTGGCTTTCTGATCACGGGCTTCTACGAGGACTCATGGTCCGATGAGGCGACTCCTCTCAACCGATTCCCTCTAGTAGCCATCGCAACGCGTGCGACAAAGGTAAACGTCAACCAATGCGCTGCACACGGACGCGCTGTCAGCGGCGCGCCGGTGAGCTCAGCCGTTATCGCGCTGGGAAAAGCTCGGCGCAGCTTGCAGGGTGAGAGTCCCTGTCGGGTAAGGGCTAGCCACCCACCCGTATCGAGTGTTGCGTCTGTGGAGGAGTCGAGGGAGCGACGAACGAAACAG
>JBOIEG010000195.1:0-4465 GCA_050740915.1 Gammaproteobacteria bacterium
GACCAACGGCGTTCCGTCGCGTGGGCCCAGCCTGCGATGGGCGAAGCGCGTTCCTGCCGCTTCGACGAATTTCGTGGGTGTAGTTTCAAGCGTCATCGTCGCCTCCATCATGCCTGTCTGAAAAGAACCTAGCTGTCTCGATCGCCTTTGCGTGAGGTCGAAAAGCCCTCGATTTGGGTTAAAAGTATTCATAGCACAAGCACCTCCGACTAACGCAGCGCCCGCCGCGAGCGATCGATAATCGCGACAACGCAGTTGTCCGGGGTCAGCAGCCCTTTTTCACTGCGCTTCGCGCGACCATTATTTTGAGCCATGATTTTCCTCCTGATTCAAGTTAGTTAACGACACTTTTGACCTAACACTGCTAGTTCTGATTCCCTTCGCGCCAGCAATTCGTAGATAGCCGCGGCAATCTCGTCGACGTGCGTTTCCAGCGCGAAATGCCCGGTATCCAGCAACTCGACAACGGCATTGGGATTGTCACGGCGATACAGCTCCGCGCAGAGATGAACTCTTCGGTGACGAAATGAACGTCGAGAGCTCTATAGAAGCTGGTGAGAAAGCGATCGAGCACGTCGTGAAGGCCCTCGAAATGGCCGCAGCCGATGGGCATCCCTTCCGGCATATCGTAGACGACGTGCGGCGCTTGGAGACCTCGCAACGACTCGCGATGTCCTGGAACGGTAGCTTCGTAGAAAGCGCGAACGCGCTTCTCGTTTTCTTCTTCGGTCATTTTTTCTCCTCCGTCACTATATTGGAAGTAGTCCAATGCTCACCGGGCATCTCTCCGTCGTCACTTGCAAACTCTGCCTGACTCAATATTCCGCAAAAGCTTCGTCCGGATAGCAGTACAACCAACGTTCCCCTGGCTCCGCCGAGGCGATCACGGGATGTTTGCTCGACCGTGCGTGCTCGGTCGCGTGGCGGTTCGGTGAGTCATCGCAACAACGCGTCGCGCCGCAGTCCTGGCATATGCGCAGATGGACCCAACGAGCGCCGATTTTCACGCACTCATCGCACTGACGGCGTTTTGCGTGTTTGACAGCGGTGATGGCGCCGATATGTGAGCAAGTTCCGTCTGTCATTGTTCATCGCCCTCCTATTCGGACAGCACCTGATGGACGAAAGAAATCGCGATCGAACCCTCGCCCACTGCCGACGCGACACGCTTGATATTGCCACCCCGGACATCACCCACCGCGAACACTCCCGGCAGACTCGTTTCGAGAAGGTGAGGTGCCCTGGCGGGCGGCCAATGCGCGGCGGCCAAATCGTCCTGCGACAGATCGGGTCCCGTCTTAATGAATCCTTTCGTCTCGAGTGCGACACAGCCACGGAGCCAGTCTGTGCTAGGAACCGCACCCGTCATGACGAAAACGTGTCGGATGTCGTGGGTCTCCATGCTCCCGGCCTGATTGTCCCGCCAGCGCACGCGCTCGAGATGACTACTCCCTTCGAAGGCGACGATTTCGGTGTGGGTTCTGAGGACGATGGCCGGGTTCTGTTCGATGCGACGAATCAGGTAGCGCGACATGCTCTCCGCCAACCCCGTCGATCGCACGAGCATGTGCACGCGTTTCGCCGTTTGTGCCAAGAACACCGCAGCTTGGCCGGCCGAGTTACCTCCTCCCATCACAACGACCTCTTCACCACGGCACAACTGCGCTTCCATAAATGTCGCGCCGTAGTACACCCCAACGCCTTTGAACTCCGATAAGTTTTCGATTGTCGGTACTCGATACTCGGCACCGGTAGCGATAATGATCGTGCGCGCTGGCACGCGCATATTGTCGTCCATCTCAATGGCGTATGGCTTGCGGTCGCACACGAGGCGTTTGGCGCTCGTCGCGATGATCACCTGCGCTCCAAACTTCTGCGCCTGGGTGTAGGCCCGGCCCGCAAGCGCCTGACCCGAGATGCCGGTCGGAAAGCCGAGATAGTTCTCGATCTTCGAACTGGAACCGGCCTGTCCCCCTGGCGAGTTCGTCTCCAGCACCAGAACATCGAGGCCTTCCGAAGCGGCGTAGACGGCCGCCGCGAGTCCCGCGGGTCCGGCACCCACGATGACAACGTCGCGTATCTGGGTCTGGTCGATGGCGTCATTCAAACCAAGGCAGTCGGCGATCTGTTGGTTGGTAGGGTTCCGCAGCACCACCTCGCCGCGACAGATGAGCACGGGCACATCCGCGGCGGTGAGCTGAAACCGGTCCAGTAAATCCTGAACGTCGGTGTCGCGGTCGAGATCGATGTAGGAGTACGGATGGCCGTTGCGCGTCAGGAACTCTTTGACGCGGAGCGTTCCAGAGCAATGATTCGACCCGACGAGCACGACATCGCCGAGTCCGTGCGCAATCAACTCCACCCGGCGCAGGATGAAGGCCCGCATGATCAGCTCGCTGAGTTCGCTGTCGGTCTGCACGAGCGCCAACAACTGTTCACGATCCAACTCGATTACTTCGCCCGAGTCACTGGCGCGCGCTCGGACAAGCGCGGGGCGGCCCGAAAGCATATTGACCTCGCCGGTGAACTGTCCCGGTCCATGGACCGCGACGAGCGTCTCGGCGGTACCGGATGGCCGGACAATTTCGACCCGACCTGCCGTAACCACGAAGAACGGCACGACCTGCTCTCCCGCCTCGACGAGCACCTCTCCAGGTCGGATCGGACGCACCTGTCCATGCACCGCGATCCGTTTAACCTGAGCAGGCGTCAGCGTCGGGAACACACGCTCAACACCGGAGGCAAGCGTCAGCGCAACCGGAAGAGCTGTATCAGTCATGGGCGATGCACCTTTCTCAACTCGATCCTGTCTCTCAATTTAGTGTGCGGTGGTGAGAACGGCGCGAAACCTTGCCTTGCCGCTCATCATGTGTTCGTAGGCATCGGCTGCACGCTCTAGAGGAAATACTTCAGTCATAGCCCGCACGCCGGTGACCATGCTGAAGGCAAGCGTATCCTGCGAATCGATGGACGTGCCGGAGGGCCAACCCATGATCGAACGACGCCCTGCGATGAGTAGGCTTGCAGTCACTTCGAGTGGCTCACTAGCAGCCCCGAGGATTATTAACTGCCCGTTGACGCCGAGACCGCCCAAGACCGCGCCCATCGCTTTGCCGCTCGTTACGGTTGCTATGATGACCCTGGCGCCGCCCAACTTGACCAGTTCCGCCGCAGCATCCTGCGCATGACTATCGATGTAATGCCATGCACCAAGCTTCCTGGCCAGCGGTTCCTTGTCCTTCCCTCGTGCGATGGCAACGGTCTTGAAACCCATCTTCGCGGCGAACTGAATACCCAAATGGCCGAGACCGCCCACCCCGAGTACGGCGACAAGATCACCGGACCGCGCGCCGCTGTTTCGAAGCGAGTTGAACGTAGTGACCCCCGCACACATCAGAGGTCCTGCCTCTATGGCTGAAAGGCCGTCCGGGATCAAGGCCAGCGCTCCCGCCGGAGCGATCATGTATTCGGCGTAGCCGCCGTCGTACGTGATACCGGGCACGTGCGAGGCGATTTGGCAGGTAACGAAGTCCCCACGACGGCAAGAATCACAGTACCCGCAGTGTCCGCCGTGCCAGCCGACTCCGACCCGTTGGCCTGGGATCCATCCGGCGACGCCTGAGCCGACCGCATCAATGATTCCGGCGACCTCATGTCCCGGAACCCGCTGGTACCGGATGCCCGGCCAGATACCCTCCTTTGTAAAGGAGTCGCTGTGGCAGACGCCACAAGCCTCAACCTTGATGCGCACGGATCCAACGCCTGGCTCTGGGATTTCGCGTTCAACGAGTTCGAAGGGGCCACCCGGATGAGTGACTTGCATGGCGCGCATCTTCGACATAATTCCTCCGATTCGTATGTGTCTTTTTGATTTCTACCCGGGCATCTACGCCACCGGGATGGATGGCAAGTCCAGCAGCTCGGGCTTGCCGCCCGCCATGCTAGCCGCGGAGCCGTTGATCTGTTCGTGCGGCGTGCCGAGCGGGATCGCGCTGGCTTCATCGAGCCGGGCGATCTGATCGGGCGAGAGTTTCATGTCGAGGGCGCCGAGCGTGGCATCGAGTTGCTCTCTGGTGCGCGAACCGAGGATTGGGATCAGACTGGTCGTGGACTTATACATAGCGTCTTAAATAATATCGCATAGTCTTGTTACACTAACGGTATCTCCGTGGCCGACGGGAGGTTCCGTTATGAGAAAGCTGGAAATCAGTGACGCTGATGTGATGGGTATCGCGATCCGGCAAGAGATCGAGCGCAACGAAGAGGCGCGCTACGATCATCGACTGCACGGATTGTTGCTCGTAGCCAAGGGCATGAGCGCACGCCAAGCAGCACTGTGGCTCGACGAGAGCGAGCGCACCGTGCAACGCTGGGTTAATCGCTTCGAGCAAATCGGTTTTACCGGACTGCACGAGGGCGAGCGACCTGGGCGACCGAGCCGGCTCAGTGACGAACAGTGGCAAGG
>JBOIEG010000196.1:0-3663 GCA_050740915.1 Gammaproteobacteria bacterium
CAGCCCAACAGATTTTTTGATACCCAAAATTTCGGACCTATAGAACGTAACTTTATTCCAAGTAATGAATCAGATGCATAAATACGCCTCAGATCAGTACCCACAAATTCTGCGGAGGAGGCTTTTAAACCTGCTCCAGTGCTGCCTTGGCTTTGGCCTCATCGTCAGCCTTCTCTTTGGCAAGCTGCTCGCGGAGGGCTTTCTCCTGAGCCTCTGGCCGTTGCCTTTGCTTTGCTTGGATTCGAGCCTGGATCTCGTCGAATTTCTCGTGAGGAATAGCTTGATCGCACCAGGGACAACGCTCGCTGGTTAAATGAACGTGTAGTTCCGGAACGCAGAGTACCGAAGGTTCGGCAGACGCCATGAGAGCATGCCTCTTAGCGGGAATTAATAGCTCCTATTTTATCCTGTCAACCGCGGGAGCGCGGACCTAGGACCATGGGGATCCGACACCGGCCCTGGGGCTCGTATCGGACGCGAACCTGGGTTAGCCCACCCGGACGTTGATCCGCTGTACAATCCCTTAAGGTGATTGACCAATGTTCTCACGTCCCTATGAGGGCGGGCACTGCGAATGAATCGAAGTGCCCTTGAGCGGGTTTTAGGCGATGTGAAACTTTGGCCTTGCTGCTCGGCAGAATATCGACGCACACCGGAACGCGCTACCAATCGACAGGACCGAATATGGATCAGAGAAATCGCTCTTTCGCGAAAGCCTACGGTAACGAAGCATTCTTGAATAGCCCGGATGCGCGGCCGCTGCGGATCCTAGCGGAATACTTGGAGCCCGCGAGCCGCTTTAGCCGCTATCGGGTGGAAGGCACCATCGTTTTTATGGGATCGGCGCGGCTGGTGTCGCGGGAGCAGGCGGAGCGAGAGCTGACGGAAGCGGAAAGGCTCGGGGTCGATCTCGAAAAAGCCAAGGTGCGGCTGGAAATGTCGGGCTATTATGAGTCAGCACGAGACCTTGCCAAGCGGCTGACGGATTGGTCCAAGGAGCTATGCGGTGAAGAGCGGCGTTTTGTGGTTTGTACCGGCGGTGGACCCGGGATCATGGAGGCAGCGAACCAAGGGGCTTCGCAAGCCAAGGGGATAAACGTCGGACTGACCATCTCGATCCCGGCCGAGGAATTCGATAACCCCTATGTGTCACGCGAGTTGTCTTTTCATTTTCACTATTTTTTTATGCGCAAATTCTGGTTTGCTTACCTTGCCAAGGCCGTGATCGTCTTTCCGGGGGGCTTCGGCACCCTGGATGAGCTATTCGAGCTACTCACGCTGCTGCAGACCCGCAAGATGCGCAAACACCTCCCCGTCGTCCTGTTTGGCAGCCGATATTGGGATGAGATCATCGACTTCCATGCGCTTAGCCGTCGTGGCATGATCAACCCGAAGGACTTGACGTTGCTATTTCGCACCGAATCTGTCGATGAAGCCTATGCTTTTATCACCTCAGAACTGCGCAAGTACGGTTTGCAAGAGCCTGGTGCAAGCCTGTAGATCCGGTGCACAGTGTCAAACAGGCCCTTCTGGCGCCAAAGAGGGCGTTTTTTCTTGAACAGCCGGCTAAAGAATTCGCAATATCCTACGCTATATAAAGTGGGAACGTGGAACAAGCGAAATGACCGCTAGAGGCGCCATTCCAGCGGGGAGGGAGGTTGTTAAATTTCTCGGCAGGCAACGGGTCGGTAAGGGCTCATCCACCGAGGCAGTGCCGCAAATAGCGAAGCGAAAATTAGACCCCCGACAAGAAAGCGAAAAAGCAATGGCCGTGGATAAGGAGCGAGTCGAGGCGATACGTCGAGCGATCGCCGAGGGGCGTTATGAAATCAACCCCGAGCGGATCGCCAGAGCGTTGATCGAGTTCGAAACCGAACTATTTGAAGATAAGAGCAAAAAGAAGATTTAGGAAAGCTCTGAACAAGTTACCCGTTCGTACTGCGGTATCGAAGTATGAGCGGGTAATGCCTTGATTTTTATCGTGACCGTTCGCCCTTCTATATCCTTCGACAAGCTCAGGACAGGCATCAGGGCGAACGGACTGAGACTTTTTCAGAGCTTCCTTAAGGAAGCTCTGAAAAACCCATCCAGCGCTTCCCAATCCGTGCTTCGCTTGGATGTCCAGGGCTTTTCGCGCTCCCTATTCACGCCCTCGGTGGGAATAAGCGCGCAGCCTCACCTCGGCACGCCTAGCGTAAAAAAACAAAAATGCTTGCCGCTATGACTCCGGGTGCTAACGAGAAACTTGAAAGGCGCGCGTCATTATTCACAGCTTACCAGCGGGTTCGGACCGATGATGCTCGCTTGCAGAACGTTTACTACCGGAGTGACCTTGAGAGGGAAGCCAGGCCTCGTTTCGGCAGGAGAGAACTTATCGGAGCTCGCCAGGATCGCCATGACCACGCCGGAAGTCCCGTCCCAGAGCAGGATGTTGCCGTTCGCCCCGCGCGCTTCCGCCCAGGTGGGATCGGCCTCCGGGAACAGATCCTGTTCGGTGTTCACCCAGGTGAAGTATCCGTACGGACTACCTGCCGGGAAATCCTCCTCGGTAAGCCCGGTATGCCCATCATTGGCATTATCAAAGTTTGGCGGAATACCGTAGGTCTGCTTGGTCGATAATTCCACGACGAACCACTCGGGCACAATCACGGTGCCGTTCCACCGTCCCCCGTTGGCCATCAAGAGCCCGAAACGGCCCAGATCCTCGAGATCCATGCTCAAGCGGATCCCATCGCTTTCTACCGAGGTCGACCAACCGCTCGCACCGATCCGGTCGAGCAGCGCACCACCGATGACTTCCTTGTAGTTTGACGTGTAGTCCGTAGCACTGGTCCCGCGCCAAGCGCGCGCCGCCACCCGATTGATCACTGGTGGATTCGCATCGGAATAGGCCCAGAGATCCTCCGGGCAGAGCACCGCTTCATCGAAGGCCGTCGTCTGCGTCATCGCGTGCCACAAGCTCGCATCGAGATGGCAGTTTCCGGGCCCACCCGCTACGCCGGTATCCCAGTCGGTCAAGGGCTGGTGGATGGAGTCGATCTTACCCTGCCGGATGAGAGCCCCAATCGTCGCCGCATGGAAGGTCTTGCGCGCGGATTTGATCTCGGTTTTGGTGTTGAACGCACCCTGGTTGTGCACCAGGTAACCGTGGCGCCACACCGCCCAACGCCCCGCCAGGATGGTGTTTTTCAAGTCCGTGACGATGCCCAAGCTCAGTCCGACTGCGGAGGCCGTTTTCTTTTTCTGGTAACTCGTGGACTGCCCCTTGGGGGGGGAAGTAGACACCGGAACAGGTAAGCGCTTCCGCCGTAGAATTCAGCAGTAGACCAGCGCACGCGGCGCCTAGGAAAGCGCGAGAAAAGCCGGGGGCGATAGATTTGATGTGCATGTTGTCCCTTTCATCCCCCCTCCCTTTGTCATAGGGTCTTTACATTTTCACGGTATCACGTATCACATCTCTCTTTTCGAGAATTAATCGACAAAATGGGGGTCACGGGGAACGCGCTGTCCGCGAAACCGAACTGAATCGCCGCGTTCGCAGTCAATTCCAATAGAGGTATGAGTCTGAACGATCGGTTTTGAATTGCTAATTGAATAACCGATTGTTGTTGCCTGTGGAGCTTGTGGACAGCCGCCGACCTGCGGGCAAGCGGTGGGAAACGC
>JBOIEG010000197.1:0-2233 GCA_050740915.1 Gammaproteobacteria bacterium
GTAGGGTGTGTCACGATCGCATTGACGGAAGTGGCTCATGCACGCTCGCTCATTGAATCCATTGCCGATCCGATCGGTTTGCACATCAAAAGTTCCGCCTTAAGTCCGACAGGCTCCTAGAAAAATAATTGTGTGAAACTCCAGCTTCAAGTAGAGGAGGAAAAACCGATCGCATTTTTTCACGTGCCTAAGATACATATAGCTTCCGCACCACAAAACCTCAACCTGATTGTTATATGTCAGAAAGGCCTGCAAGAGATATTGCTCGGTCCAAAAGCGCTACATCCCGAGGACCCAAGCCTCTGGGTAATCTTTTGGAAAAAAATGTCGTGGCTATGAACCACGACGCCTGTTTTGAGCCGGGGCAAGAGTTCCAAATAGATGAAATTCACGTCTCCTCCAATCCGAACCACGTGGCTGGAGTCAATAATAAGCATATTCGTGTCTCCTAATTGCGAAAAAAACTCAAGCCCCAAATCCTCGATCTTCTTTTCAACAAGCTTGGACAATCCAGGGAATCCCTTTCGAAGCACTGGATTCGGATAGGGTTCCACAGCCATCAGTTGCGTACGGTGTCCTTCTAAGGCGTTCATAAGGGCTGCCCTGGCCGCCACATAAGTGGAATTTCCTGAACCCACTTCAATAATGGTAGAAGGCTTGAAGTGACGGATCATGGAATGCAGCACACTGGCAGAGATGAGTCCAAAGGCCCCATTACGGATGTAATATTGATGTAATATTCATGAGGTACAGAAGTTTTACTGACTGGAAAACGGCATTCTTTCTCATATTGAGGGAACACCCTCTCTAAAAAATTGCCTCCTCCGCAGAATTTGTGGGTACTGATCTGAGACGTATTTATGCATCTGATTCATTACTTGGAATAAAGTTACGTTCTATAGGTCCGAAATTTTGGGTATCAAAAAATCTGTTGGGCTGTGGGTATGTGGGCAACAGGGACGTTGTCCATATATCCACAGCCAGAGCCTGTAGGACTTGCGTCAGAATCGTTGTTTTCCTCAGACGCCCTTAACTCCATGGGGTCTATCAAGTAGAAAACTACCCACAATTTTTGCTGAGGAGCCTTTATATTCTTGATGGTCGCCTTTGCCACGGGCCTAATCACACCTCATGGCTTTTAAAGCCCGTAACAGCTAGAGCCAATAGACGAACACGAAAAGCCCCAGCCACACAACGTCTACAAAGTGCCGGTACCACGCCACGGCTTCAAACGCAAAATGGCGATCCGGGGTGAAATGGCCTCGCAATGAACGCAGCAGCACGACGATCAGCATGGTCGCGCCCAGGGTGACGTGTACACCGTGAAACCCGGTCAACATGTAAAAGGTAGTCCCGTAAATGCCGGAGCTGAGCTTAAGGTTGAGCTCATCATAGGCGTGGACATATTCCAGCGCCTGGCAGACCAAAAAGGATAAGCCGAGCAGAACGGTCAGGGTCAACCAGCCGATAAGCCGCCGGCGGTCATTTCTCTTCAAGCCCCAGTGGGCCCAGGTAAGAGTCCAAGCGGAAGACAACAGGATGAGGGTATTGATCGCCGGCAGCCCCCAAGCTCCCATCGGCTTTTTTGCCAGGGTGAATCCGGAAGAGTCCGGTAGGGTAATCAACGGCCAAACGGCATTAAAAGACGGCCAAAGCAACCCATGGGTTGCGGCTTTTTCGCCCTCGCCACCCAGCCACGGCACAGCGTATATGTGCGCGTAAAAGAGGGCACCGAAGAAAGCGGCAAAGAACATCACTTTCGAAAAAATGAACCACCCCATGCTCCAACGAAAGCTGCGGTCAACCTGCTCGTCATAGCGACCGCCCTCGCTCTCATTGATCACCGTAGCAAACCAACCACATACCATGATGAGCACGATCGCGAGACCGATCCCCATGGTCAGGACCCCCTTCTCGACACCATGGAGCTGCAAGGCAAAGCCGCCCAACAGCAGAAAAAGACCTACCGTGCCGATCAAGGGCCAGGCGCTGGGAGCAGGCAAGTAATACCCCCATTTGGATCCCACCATTTGGTTTGTTCTCCTGTTCTGTGTCGCGATCCGAAGTTAAAAGATCGCTAGGGATCGATCGGCCGCTAGCGGATCCACCTTCGATTGCACGCCGAAAAATGTATAGGCTAGGAGCCTGTCGGACTTAGGTTGAACACCAAAGCCATAACGTGTGTGTTGAGCGCCAAAATCGAGGTTCGGGTGGTCATCAAGGCAATCGACTC
>JBOIEG010000198.1:0-1660 GCA_050740915.1 Gammaproteobacteria bacterium
GTTGTCCATATATCCACAGCCAGAGCCTGTAGGACTTGCGTCAGAATCGTTGTTTTCCTCAGACGCCCTTAACTCCATGGGGTCTATCAAGTAGAAAACTACCCACAAATTTTGCTGAGGAGCCTTATCTATTAGCCTGCCGGACTTAGGATAATCGACTACGGCGAATGATCGAAATGTCCTAGATTTCCCACGCGCCTCGCTACGATCCCCTAAGCCCGACAGGCTCCTAGCCCATCGATTCTCGTTATGGGCACTTCGATTAATTCGGAGTGCCCGCCCTCACCGGGACGTGAGAACATTGGTCGATCACGTTAAGTGATTGACCCATGGAGCAAAGCAAAAACCACGTTTTTTGCTTTGCGATTCAGCAGGGAAGCAATTTATCGAAGTGCCGTTATACCGATCTCAGCGAACCTATGTCGGATTAAGTTCCCCTGTTGTAAACTCAGGATCGCATCCGTTCCAGAACAACAGTTAAGGCAATTCGTTACGATTTTTATCATGGCGCGATGAAACGAAGAAATCTTGATTTGAATCTACTGGGCGCATTCGATGCGTTAATGGAAGAGATGAACGTCTCCCGTGCGGCGGAAAAGATGTTTATGACCCAATCGGCTATGAGTCACACCTTGAATCACTTGGGGTCCTATTCCCCGCCGCTTGCGGCGATGTTAAAAATATTTTCCTTGTTGATACCCCGTCCGCTTGCGGCGGGGTAGTTCATTCGTTTGCGACAATTATTCGATGATCCTTTGCTAGTTCGTACGAGCAACGGTATGAAGCCGACTTCACGCGCACTGACACTCATAGGTCCGGTACGAAAAGCACTTCAGGACGTCGACCGCCTTGTCAGCTCACCACCCACGTTTGACCCCAAGGCTAGCCACCGCCGGTTTGTCATCGCCGGGACCGATTACATCGAATTTCTTATCATACCGGCGCTGATACGCCGTATAAAGTGTGTCACTCCAGGGGTAAAAATTTATGTTGAGCATCTAAACGTAGCTTCTCTGGAACGCAGTTTGAAAACGGTGATGTCGATATCGCCCTCGGCTTTGACAGCATCTTAAAGACGCCAAACTATCTGTGTAGCCAACGGCTATTCGACGAGACCATGGCATGTGTCGTCAGGAAGGACCACCCTGAAATCGGTGAAGAAATGTCGTTGGAACAGTACGTCCATATGGACCACGTATCGGTATCGATGTCCCCTAAGCAGGGCGGTATCGTTGACGATTGGTTGGCTGAGCGAGGCCTGCAGAGGCGTGTGACCCTTAAAATTCCGCATTTTCTTGTTGCACCGTTCATCGTCGCGCAAACTGATATGGTGTTGTCCGTACCACGAAGGTTAGCAAAGCAGTTTGCCCATCTGGCTCCGCTGAAGATCCTAGCACCGCCTATGAAGTTGCCGATCAATCAAGTTATTATGGTGTGGCATCCACAAGATGCCAAAGAACCTGCTTGTGCGTGGTTAAGAGAGCAAGTACAAATAGTCAGCGAGGCAGCGATTGAATTTTAGGGCTACATGACGTCTGAGAGTTTGTGAAAAAACCGTCGCGAGCGAAGGGAGGTCGCGTTCCGCCGGAGCGCAGGAACCGCAGTGTATATTGAAATACATGAGGATTCCGAGCACCGCCGGAACGCGAGATCCCGAGCG
>JBOIEG010000199.1:0-2732 GCA_050740915.1 Gammaproteobacteria bacterium
TCAGTGGTAGTCACCGATTTCCACTTGATCAGGACCCTGTTCCGACCAGACAAAGCAGATTCGGTAGCGGTCGTTGATTCGGATGCTATGCTGCCCTTTGCGATCGCCATATAGGGCTTCCAAGCGATTACCGGGCGGTATATGTAGTTCATCCAGTGTTGTAACGGAGTCGAGTTGATCGAGCTTTCTGACAGCGACCTTCCATAACGATTCCGGACACGTCTTGCGCGCAGCTTTGGTGTTTCTGCCATGAAAAAGGTCTTCTGTACCCCCCGTCTCTAAATGAGACGATCATAATATCATGATAGCATGGAAGTCATGCTACTATAAGAGTGCCTATGCAATGCCGGCTAAGGCCTCGACCCTATCCCGCAACCGAGCCATCAAAACGCTGACCCACCATGCCTGCTCTCCTGCACCAGGTCCTCGCTTTTACCACCTTGCGCGACGCGTGGCACAGGGTGCGAGAAAACCGGGGCTGCGCGGGCGGGGACGGCGAGACGCTAGAGCAGTTCGAGGCGGATCTGGAGACTAACCTCGCCGCCCTTCGCAACGAGGTGCTTCAAGGCAGCTACGCGCCGCGGCCGCTGCTGAGCGTGATCGTCGAGGCCGCCGGCAAGAAGCCGCGGCGGCTCGACTCTGCTGCCCGCGGCCTGGGGATTCAAGAAGCGGGTGCGGCAGCCGCCGACCGATCCCTTCAATGCACTGCTGTCCTACGGGTACACCCTGCTGTTCTACAACATCTATGCGCTGGTCCGGGCGCGCGGCCTGAGCCCCCATGCAGGCTTTCTGCATCCGCTGCGCTCAGAGTTTGTGAAAAAACCTACTGCGCTCGGGATCTCGCGTTCCGGCGGTGCTCGGAATCCTCATGTATTTCAATATACACTGCGGTTTCTGCGCTCCGGCGGAACGCGACCTTCCTTCGCTCGCGACGGTTTTTCACAAACTCTCAGGGCACCCAGCGCTGGTCTCGGATCTCATCGAGGAGTTCCGGGCGCTGGTCGTGGATGCCTTGGTCCTGTCGCTGGTCCTGAACGAGCGTCTCTCGACGGAAGATTTCACTTACGCCGAGCCGCCCGGTCCGGCCTGCCTGCTCAGCGATGAGGCGCGCAAGACGTTCATCCATGCCTTCGAGGCCAAGATGAACGCGGCGGTTACGCATCCCGCCACGGGCCAGCGGCTGGACTACCGGCGTTGTATCGACCAGCAGGTGCAGATCATGGCCAGCGTCATCCGGGGCAAGCAGCCCTGCTACACGCCGATGGTGCTGCGATGAGCCGCTGGTGGGTCGTGTCTTACGACACCGCCGATGATCGGCGCCGGCGCCGGATCGCGGAGATCCTGGAGGGCTACGGCCAGCGCGTGCAATGGAGTGTCTTCGAGTGTTCTCTGGAGGACGCGGTGCTGGAGGAATTACGGATCCGTTTGCGCGCAGAGCTTGACGGCGAGGAAGACAGCCTGCGCTGCTATCCGCTCTACCCGTGGTGCCGCGAGCGGGTGATATGGCAGGGACGGGGCCCGGCCGCGACCGAGTGGAATTACACGATAGTCTGAACGCCCATGTTCGGATTGGTGTGCTACAATATCAGCGAAGATCGGCGCCGCTTGCGCGTCGGCTCGGAGCTCGAGAACTTCGGGTGCCGAGTCCAGTACAGCGTGTTCGAGTGTCATCTGGAGGAGCCGCAGCTACGGAAGTTGCAAGCGCGTTTGCTCACGCTGATTGATGATCAAGAGGACCATGTGCGCTATTACGCGCTTTGTCCCAAAGACGAGGCCGCGGTGCTCGTGGACGGACTGGGCCGGAAGACGCCGGACTGGGATTATCGCGTGGTTTGAGAGTGCATCTCGTTGTCAGCGGCCCAAAGCGTCAAACTGATGCCGAATGATAGAAAGCACTTGCCGATCAGCAGCTTACTTCAGCAGCCCGTCACACACGGGCAGATCTTTGATTTATCTAGAAAAATCAGCACGAAAAGCGCTTGCATAGGGTGCAGGATTATGGCAATTTACGCATAGGCCGCAGGGAAGCCAAATATCGGAAGCGTTTCAAGGAATTGCAGACGAAGAGCTGTTTAACCGACCGGGATCAGAACGGGATTGAAACCTGGTGTTATACACACCCCATGATTCTTCCTTCTGGACGCTGTTTAACCGGCCGGGATCAGAACGGGATTGAAACCCACATAGCTAACATGACATCTCCTGCCATTGGACGGGGCTGTTTAACCGACCGGGATCAGAACGGGATTGAAACGTATTTTCCACCGGCATCTTGACGGATCAATCGCTTAACAAGCGATGCCCAGTTGAGCGCGACGACATTCTCTATTCAGCGGTTGGTTCCTATGGCGTTGCGGTTCGCGTGGGCACGGATCGGGCATTTTCCTTTCAACGTCATATTGCGCATATCAAATCAGAGCGAGCTTTGATATCCGCCTATCTAACTCAAGTCCTGAACTCTCCATCGTGTCGCAGTCAAGCGGACGTAGTTGCGCGCGGCGTTGCTTAAAAGACGGTAACCTCTGGGTGATCTCTCTCAGTTCGTTGTGCCGCTACCCCCATAGACTGAACAGGAGATCATCGTAGAAGCCATTGAAGACCAGCTCTCAGAGTTTGTGAAAAACCCTACTGCGCTCGGGATCTCGCGTTCCGGCGGTGCTCGGAATCCTCATGTATTTCAATATACACTGCGATTCCTGCGCTCCGGCGGAACGCGACCTTCCTTCGCTCGC
>JBOIEG010000200.1:0-2984 GCA_050740915.1 Gammaproteobacteria bacterium
ACCATGACCTGACGGAGAACCTCCGGGGGCGCGAGGCGAGGCATGTGGGGGGCCAAAGCCATGCCCGAGGTTATACGGCATCCTGCAGGGAAAATCCAGTTCTATCTACTAATGCACTCCAATCAACTTACTACGCCGGAATATGACGTAGCCCTGCCGCTGCCCCCGACAAGATGCGTCATAGCGCTGTGCGTCTTGATTCGAAGGGGCGCACGAGGCGCCTGCGCCCGGGGAATGCGTGGGCTTTGAGTCCATCGAGCGTATCCGGAATGGGATCAGGCGCTATGTCGTGTCCGTGCAGGACGAGCACTCTCGAACGGGGGTTGCCGTCGCGGTACCGGGCCACGGGAGCCTGTGGGCGAGGCGCGCCTGCGACCTCGCCCGATCCGTGCTGCCATTTGCCATGGAACACGCGCTCCACGATAACGGCTCGGAATTCGCCGGACACTTCCAAGCCGCGGTGCAGGCAGCAGACATCCCCCAATGGCACAGCTTCCCCAAAACACCGAAGATGAATGCCCGCTGCGAACGTTTTAACCGTACCCTCCAAGAGGAGTTTATTGACTACCACGAGGAGTTACTCTTCACCGACCTCAAAGCCTTCAACGATAAACTCATCGATTGGCTCCTCTGGTACAACACCGAACGTCCCCATTATGCCCTGGGATTGCAAACACCCGCCCAGGTTGTGGCATCATCGTCAACATCAACACAGTGCAAAATGTATTGGCCGAATACACGCGCTTGAGTCCGGCTTTTTGGAGTTGTATCCTACAGGGGTCCCGCCGTGTAATAACACGGCAGATCGGCCGAAGGCGGCGTAGGGGATGACCCGTGTGGCATCGTCGAGGAAGGCGATGAGGTAGGTCTTGCGCCGGGTGCAATCGCCCACAAAGACGGTGGTCCGTGCATCACATCGCTCATCCACAGCTCGCCGGCCTTTTGAAAAGCAAACCGCCGGCGGTCGCGCTCGGTCGGTTGCTCGTGGGGCTTGCGCATCAAGCCATGGCGGGCGAGGAGCCGGTGCACGGTGGACGGTGGCAGGGGAAGCTCCCTGGGGATCTGGCCCGTGGCCCGGGCTTCTCGGATGAGGAGCGGCACCGAGAGCTTCGGTTTGGCCTCCTTCAGGCTGAGCAGCCGCTCAACCACCGCGTCGGCTAGGGCCCGCGAGCGCCCGCGGTCGGCGCGGGGTTTCGGCATCAGGGCCTCGAAGCCACCGTGGCGATAGCGCTTGAGCCAGTCGCGCAAGGTCTCTGGGGCGATGCGGGTGCGCGCCGAGCCTGGGATGGTGTAGTCGGCTTGCGCCTTCTCTGCAAGGCGCCGATACAGTCCCTTGGTGCTGGGAGTGTGTACCAGATCGGCGATGAGGCCATAGCGGAACAGGGCCACGGCATGGCGGCGGTCGTTATTCTCATCGGTCATGGGAAGCTCCTTTGGAGTGTGTGTGTGGCATGGTCCGAGAAGCTACCCGATTCAACGCGGCGGATCTGGCCCCGTGTGGTGTTGGTAGCGTTTTTGGGGTCCACCGCTGGGTAGCGGCCGGGGGCCAAAACCGAGTGGTGGAGGGAGATAAGGAAGCTGCGCCCCCGCGATCTCTCGCAATGCGGGCAGGACACACTCACACTTTAGTGTCTGCTGGAATGTGCTGAGGGTGGGCGGGCCGCCAGCGAAGCGCTCGGGGTGTAGGCCCCTGAGCGCACGGAGCGCGGCGTGCACACTCCGCACCCGGCGTCGGGTCCAGCGGATCGCCCCCGGCAGCTCGATGTCCGGGCGCAGCCGATCGGCCACCGCCTCGAGACTCTCGGCCTGCTCGACCTGCACCACCACCTGTTCGATGGCACACAGCGACCCCGGAAACCGGGCGGCGAGGCAGTCCGGCAGTGGGCTGAAGGTGCGATGACCTTGGGGACAGCACCAGCGCGACACGCGGGTGCCGGGTGGGTTAACCCGCCCGTAGGTCCCGTGACGGGCCAACGAGCAGCCCCCGCGCGGATGCAGGGGACAGTGCGGCAGGCTTGCATCGCGCCAGGCTTGCCGGCGAACGTATTCCTCGCTGGTGAGCCTTGTTTTGAATCGAAGCTGCACCGGCCAAGGCCCGCACGGGGGGTTACCGTGGCGGACCTCTTTTTCTTTCTTCTTATTCCATTTCTAATTCTTAAGGGCATTAATAATCCAGGGCCAGGCGGAGATTGAGGCCACGGGGATGGGGTTGTTTTCGTAATCCTGAAGAGCGTGTTCGAGGTGGTTTTCAATCGCGTCGATGGAGTCGAAGACATGGTTGTGAAAGTGTTTCTCCCGCAGGTCGTCCCAGACATGTTCCACCGGGTTCAGTTCGGGGGAATAAGGCGGTAGTAACAGCAAGCGTAGGTTATCCGGCAATCGGATGGCCTCGCTGCGGTGCCATCCCGCTCCATCGAGGACCATCACCAGGGGCGCTCGTTGGGGTAGCGCGTGGCCACTTCATCGATGAAGAGTTGCATGCACTGGCCATTGACATGGGGCAGGATGAGGCTGTCCATGCGCCCATCGATGGGACTGATCGCGGCATAGGCATAGGTGTACTCTTGGCTGACCATGGCCTTGACCATCGGACGGTGCGGCCTGGGGCACCAACACCGCCGCACATCGGAGATCCTGCCAAAGCGAGCCTCGTCTTGAAACATCAGCCTCATTGGCCCGTTTCCGGGGAATTGCGCGAGCGTTTGTGCCAGTTCCTCGGGGAGTTTTTTTCCACTGTTCTTGAGCCACAACGTCGGTTTTGGGATGTCGTTTGTCGGGAGCAAGCTTACGCCAGCCGTGACGGTGCAGCAGGTTATAGACCGAGGATAAGGCGACCTTGCGACCCACGCGCTGCTCCAGGGCTTGTTTGATCGTGTTGACCACTAACACTCCGCCGCCTTGGGCTTGTTCAAAAAACGGTTCCAAAAAGGCCGCTTCCTCGTCTCGACTTAGATTCTCTCGCCGCCGTCCGCCGCGTGGAGGCT
>JBOIEG010000201.1:0-5165 GCA_050740915.1 Gammaproteobacteria bacterium
CATCATCAAGAAGATCGAGCGGGCGCGGGTCAAGATGGAGCAGATCAAGCCCGGATCCACCCTGCCCCGAGGGAAAAAAGAAGGCGGCTTAACTGTAAAGTTATTTAAGGGACACTACACTAGCTAGCAGATCCGGGTACGCGATGTGAAATTCCAAGAGGCGTTTGAACGTTTCCGGATCCTTGATGTGGGTGATCTCGCCGGCGCGCGGAAAATACTTATCTTGCAAGCGCGATAACCAAAAACGCAGCGCACCGGCGCGCAAAACGGTAGGCCATGCCTTCTGTTCCCGCTCCTCCAAGGGGCGGATTTGCTGGTAAGACTGGACCAACGCCCGGGCACGCTCGCAATCAAACACGCCATCCGGAAAGCACCAATCATTCACCGCGATCGCGAGGTCGTAGATCAGCGCATCGTTGCAGGCGTAGTAGAAGTCGATCACGCCGGTGAGCGTGTCATCGCAAAACAACGCGTTATCGCGGAACAGATCGGCATGGATCACGCCGCAAGGCAGATCTGGCGACGCATAGCGCGCTTGGTAGGCCAGCTCTTCGCGCAGCAATGTCGCGGCGCTTGGCTCCATCTTTGGGAACAAACGTTGCGCGGTGGTCAGCCACCAAGGCGATCCACGATCGTTTCTCCGCTGCTCCATGAACCGAGATCCGATGGTGTGCATGTCGGCCATGCAACGGCCTATGGCAGAACATTGAGCTAACGTTGGGCGCACCACGCTACGTCCTTCAAGACGCTTCACCAATGCGGCCGGTTTTCCGTTCAACCATCGTTGGTAGTGTCCCTGGTGATCCCAGACAGGGTGCGCGCTGGGGATCCCGTTGTCGGCTAAGAAGGCCATCCAATCCAAAAAATAGGGAAGATCTTTGGCGCTCACGACCTCAAACAGAGTCAGTACGAAACGGCCGCGCGTGGTCGTGAGAAAAAAGTTGGTGTTCTCTATGCCATCGGCTATCCCTTGGAAATCCGCCACCTCCCCGAGATCATAATGGGACAGGAATACGGCCAATTCTTCTCTTGAGACGCTGGTGAAAACCGACATTGATTCTCCGGCTCAAGCCCACTCGAGCGCTCTCTCCTTGGATGAGAAAGCGCCGGGGTTTTACGCGAAACGGTGGGTTAGGCGACCGCCGTTACCAGCTAAACAGGACCCATTGCGGGACGACAAAGTCCGAGTAGACTTCGCTCATATTAGTCTCCATTACCCCATCCCCATCCGAGTCCAATAAATAATAGGGCTTCCCGATGACCGGTGTTACTTTAATCATGTATAAGTGCCCGTTCGCGCGATGCTCCTCGATGGTGGCATCTTTCCTCTTAATAATGGTCACTTCCGGCTCGAGCGGTTCCCCGCTTTGCACCACATCGGGCGGTGGTGATGGTGGCTCCGGCAAAGCTTCCAGCCCTTCTGTCTCTGCGGCGATCAACCGCCAGGGTTGGACCAGTAATAGAGCAGCCAGCAATGCTTTTATCACGTTCATCGTAGGCCCTCGCGGGTTATTCGCCGAATTAAAGTCCATAGTGCAGACCGAAGTGATAAAGGCCGGAAGATCCAGACCGGATGCCTTGACTGCCATGCCTGATCATAATCCTAAAAATTCTGAGCGGCTACTTGACCATCCCAAGGGCACTTCGATTAATTCGAAGTGCCCGGCGGTATAGGGATATGCCGCGCATTTTTCAAACAGTAACTGTTTGAAAAATGGAGCGAAGCAAAAATCGTATTTTTGCTTTGCGATGCGAAAAATTCCACGGATGGAATTGTTCGAAGTGCCCCCAAGTCTGTTCTGTGGCCCATTTAGCGGCCGTGGCCCTTCCACTTGATGGAGCAACCCATGCTGGGCGTCTGCTCGTCTGGTCCCCATCCCGTGCGGGCGACCAACTGCATTGCCTGCACCAACTCACGGCGGGCATCCGGTGGCGCGGGCTGCATGCCACTGCTATCTAAGCGCCCGCGGTATTGCAATTTCAGATCGGCGTTGTAGCCGAAGAAATCGGGCGTGCAGATAGCACCATACGCCCTGGCGACATCCTGGGTCTCATCGAGCAAATAGGGAAAAGAAAAGCCCCATTCCTGCGCCGCTTTTTTCATGTTATCGAACGAATCCTCAGGGTAATCCGTGGGATCATTGGGCATGATCGCCACACAACCGACACCGTCCCTTTGCAGCTCGCGGACATCCCCGATCAGACGCTCCCGGATCGCTTTGACGTAGGGGCAGTGATTGCAGATGAACATCACCAGCGTTGCCCGCTTGCCGCGGCAATCCGCCAGCGTCCATCGCCTGTCATCCACCCCCGGTAAATCGAAATCGATCGCCTGCTTGTCGAGCTCGCAGATCGGTGTTTTCATCAATGCCATGTCTCCTCCTCGGATGTGCGTGCGCGGTCGGCGAGTGGAGCGCTCAAGTTTTGTTTCGTCGGGCCGCTAGGAAAAAAAAGAACATGCAGATAGACTATCAGGCCCTAATTCAACGCTTTTGAGAGAATAGCATGGAAAGTACCCGTCTTTTTACCTCCGAATCGGTTTCCGAGGGCCATCCCGATAAAATGGCCGATCAGATATCGGACGCTGTCCTTGATGCCATCTTGGCTCAAGATCCCAAAGCCCGTGTCGCCTGCGAAACCCTAGCTACCACCGGTTTGGTCGTTATCGCCGGGGAGGTCACCACCAGTGCTATTGTCGATATGCCCGCCGTAGCACGGAAAACGATAGCGGACATAGGCTACAACCATTCCGATATGGGATACGATGCCCATTCTTGTGGCGTGCTCGTATGTGTAGACAAGCAGTCCCCCGACATCGCCATGGGGGTCGATGAGAGTGCGGAACACGAACAGGGAGCGGGTGACCAGGGTTTGATGTTCGGCTATGCCTGCAATGAGACAGACGTGCTGATGCCGGCCCCCATCACCTACGCGCACCGGCTGGTGCAGCGCCAAGCGCGGGTGCGAAAAGAGGGACTATTGCCCTGGCTTAGGCCAGATGCCAAAAGCCAAGTCACCTTCTACTATCGGGGGGGCGAGCCCGTCGGCATAGGCGCGGTGGTGTTATCCACCCAACACGATCCCGGGATCGATCAGAAGGATCTGAAAGAAGCGGTCATGGAAGAGATCATCAAACCCACATTGCCCGGCCACTGGCTCAACCGGGACACCCAGTATTACATCAACCCCACGGGCCGCTTCGTGATCGGTGGGCCGATGGGTGACTGCGGGCTCACCGGCCGCAAGATCATCGTCGATACTTACGGTGGCATGGCGCGCCACGGGGGTGGCGCCTTTTCCGGTAAGGACCCATCCAAAGTAGATCGCTCGGCCGCGTATGCGGCACGTTATGTGGCCAAAAACATTGTCGCGGCTGGGTTGGCGGAGCGTTGCGAGATCCAGATCTCTTATGCCATCGGGGTGGCCCAGCCTACTTCCATCAGCATAGAGACGTTTGGGACCGGTTGCTGTGATGAATCGCGCCTCACCGCCGCGGTGAGGGAACACTTTGACCTCAGACCCAAAGGGATAATCAAGATGTTGGACTTACTGCGGCCGATCTATAAGCAGACGGCGAGTTACGGGCATTTCGGGCGCAGCGAGAAAGACATCAGCTGGGAACGCACGGACAAGGCCGAGATCTTGCGAGACGCCTTGGGTCTCAGAAAGACGCTAAAGCAGGGGGCCAATGCGTAGCCCTTTCGTGTTTGGATACAATAGAGGAGCGGAACATGAGTGTACAACCCGTACAGAACCCGAAGCCAGACTACAAGGTGGCCGACATTGCATTGGCGGAATGGGGCCGCAAGGAGATCGCAATCGCCGAGACCGAAATGCCCGGCCTGATGGCGCTGCGGGACGAATATCAAAGCAAGCATCCGCTCGAAGGCGCGCGCATCGCGGGCTGTCTGCACATGACCATTCAAACGGCGGTGCTGATCGAGACCCTGATCGATCTCGGGGCTGGAGTGCGTTGGTCCTCCTGTAATATCTTTTCTACCCAGGATCACGCCGCGGCGGCGATCGCCGCGGGCGGGGTTCCGGTATTCGCTTGGAAAGGCGAGACCGAGGAAGAGTTCTGGTGGTGCATAGAGCAGACGGTCTTCGGCTCCAACGGCTGGCGCCCTAACTTGCTGCTGGACGATGGCGGTGACCTGACTAAAATCCTGCACGAAAAATATCCGCAGCTTCTAGACGACGTATACGGGTTGTCGGAAGAAACCACCACCGGTGTTCACAGGCTGTACGAGATGATGCAAGCCGGCACCCTCAAGGTGCCTGCGATCGATGTCAATAATTCCGTAACGAAATCAAAGTTTGACAACCTGTATGGCTGCCGTGAGTCCCTTATCGACGGCATCAAACGCGCCACCGACGTGATGATAGCCGGCAAGATCGCGGTGGTCATCGGTTATGGCGATGTAGGAAAAGGCTGCGCGCAAAGCCTGCGCGGGATGGGGGCCACGGTTTTCATCGCCGAGATCGACCCTATTTGCGCTTTGCAGGCGGCGATGGAAGGCTATCGCGTGGTGTTGATGGACGAGGTGGCGTCTCAAGGCGACATCTTCATCACCGCCACCGGCAACGTCAACGTGATCACGCGTGAGCACATGGCTGCGATGAAAAGCCAAGCGATCGTCTGCAATATTGGGCATTTCGATTCCGAATTAGACATCGCGTCGCTCAGAAAATACCCTTGGGAGAACATCAAGCCGCAGGTGGATCACGTCATCTTTCCCGATGGCAAACGAATAATCTTGCTCGCTGAGGGCAGGCTGGTCAATCTGGGTTGCGCCACCGGGCACGCAAGCTTTGTCATGTCGAATTCGTTTACCAACCAAGTGCTTGCCCAGATGGAGTTGTTCCGCAATCCTGAAAAATACGAGAACAAGGTGTATACGCTGCCCAAGCATCTGGATGAAAAGGTGGCCAGGCTGCACCTCAAAAAAATCGGCGCCCAGCTCACCCGCTTGACGCCGGAGCAGGCGAAGTACATCGGCGTACCGGTAGACGGACCTTACAAACCCGACTATTACCGCTACTGAGAGTTTGTGAAAAAACCGTCGCGAGCGAAGGAAGGTCGCGTTCCGCCGGAGCGCAGGAACCGCAGTGTATATTGAAATACATGAGGATTCCGAGCACCGCCGGAACGCGAGATCCCGAGC
>JBOIEG010000202.1:0-3321 GCA_050740915.1 Gammaproteobacteria bacterium
GTTGTCCATATATCCACAGCCAGAGCCTGTAGGACTTGCGTCAGAATCGTTGTTTTCCTCAGACGCCCTTAACTCCATGGGGTCTATCAAGTAGAAAACTACCCACAAATTTTGCTGAGGAGCCTGAAATATAAGGGTCCGGACGCTGGCGAGGATTGGTTGACCGTACCTTATGACAAGCTGTTTCAGGACCAAAAGAACGATGCGTTGCGTTCCGGGCTGAAATTGAACGGCGCTGCCGGAAATTTTCTCGCGGCACACTTCACCAGTACGGTGCGCGATATCCGGCGGACCTATCAACGGGCACTCAAAGCCTTGCTCTTTGTCAACCGACTGGGCATTTCGGCTCGCGGAATCGCCGACGACGGGCAGTCTGAGCTCGGCTAACATGCTATCGCACCTAAGCAATTTCGTTGGGCAAGCCTATTATCGGAGCGGCGCGGGCTTCGTTACGCATAAAGCCAACTTTGATCCTAATTTCCTGCCGGTATTGGACAATTACGAGCCGCCGCCGGTCGCGCAGGACCAGCGGGTGGCGCCTTCGCCGCAACGCCGGCAGGCGATGTTCGATTGGTGGGAACGTCTGTTCGATTACACCGTGATGCGCAGGGAAAGCCAATGCTCACCGGAACGACCTGCATGGTTGCTCTTCCACGAAGCGGCCGAGACTCACGAAGACAACCCGGCTCATCTACTGCGTCACCTAAGTGTCGACATCCGGCACGGTGTGCTGGTGTTGCAGTACTTCGACACTACGCAAGCAGACCTTTCTTACGATGTCACGAGCGAGGACTTGGAGGATGATCGTTGGGCCGTTCGGGTTTGGCAATCCGAGAAATGGGTTCGCTTCCTTCCGCATCATTTTTACCCAAAAGATATAACTGCCGCGAAAGTGTTCCTTTGGGTATCCGATGGACCGGTCCTGGAGGGCAACGCCAATCTGACGCAGTTCTATCGCGACGGATGCGTCGAAAATGGCGAGCCGCACCGCTACAAAGAAATCAAGCTATTGAACGACTGCTTACGCGAGCGGGGACGACAGGCGCTCGTGGCATACCTTACTCATCTGAACCGCGTTCCGCTTCCCCGGGGAGGATTCGCTACCGAAGCCAAACATCTCAGCGATCTCCTGCTTATGGACGTGGAAGCGGGGCTCTGTCAGAAAGCGAGCCGTATTGAGGAGGCCATTACCGCGGTCGGCTTGTTCATCCAGCGCGCCCGGCTGGGTTTGGAACCCGGTTTTGTGGTATTGGCTCACTTCGTACTGGCTTGGGACAGTCACTTCGCCAGCTACCGCGCTTGGGAAGCCTGTAAACGTCGCTTTGTATACTTGGAAAATTGGGTCGTATGGGACGAGTTGAAAAAAGCGCAGCGTGCTGAGGCTTTCCAGTTCCTGGAGTCGGAGCTGCGGCGAGCGGCACTGACGTTGCCGGTCCCTGGCGGTCTGGCTTATTGGAACGGTCCACGTCCGCCAGTTCATCCCGGTTTAACGCTTCTTCAACACCGGGAGCCGGCGACCATGCAACTGCTCGATCCTGCCCCGGAGGGACTGGGCTTGATGGGTACGCCCGATCGGCATGCGCGGCCCTCGTGGCTGGCGCCATTGAATGAAACGCCGGACGACGTGTCATCAGATCGACCGAATGATCGGCTCACCGGCAGCGATCTCCCCATGTGGCTGCAAGCCGCCGTCCGCTTGGGCGCGAAGTTTATCCGGGTGGCTGCTGCGGGGTTACCGCCGGCCACGACGAGCCTTGAGCCAAAGTGCCAACCGTCCGAAGTGTCAGGGTGTTGCCTGATTTGTGGCAAGCCGCATCCGACGCTGATGGATGAGTATTACTTTTGGATCGAGGATGCCCGTCGCTACGACGCCCAGGAACAAATCGCTGAGTGGGGTGCCACCGCTGACGATCCACGAACAGACTGGCACCGTGCGGACCAGCTGCCGGGTTTGCTGCATTGGGAATCGGAACGGATGGTACATCTGCGTTGGTGCCGGGTACACAACGGCGAGTTTCAGCAGCCCCGTTGGTCCTATGAGGGGGTACGCATCGCTCCAGATGCGCAGGCTGAACTGGTCTTTACAGGACGTAGGAGTGATTCGCTCCAGTTTGAGATAACAGGTGGTCAAGCGCCGGCTGGTTTTCCAGCGCCGCCGCTGCCTCCGCCGGCACCAGTGCCTCCGCCACCGCCTCCCCCAGGGTTTCGGTATGACCTTGTTTCTGGTGAAGCGATTGTGTTACCGCAAATAGTGACTCTACCGTCCCTTGCTCCAGTGGGAGGATTGGCTGCTTTCCCCTTCTTTGCCTGGTTCGATCCGGGTGCGCCCTTATTGCCGCTCTCCATGTTCAGCCCTGCCATCGCGGTGGCGGGCCACCTGCGCGCCTATTGTCGGTTCGAGGCTGCGTTGAAGTGGTACGAGTTGATCTATAACCCACTCTTGCAAGACAACACTTGGATTGATTGCCTACAAAGTGACGGTAATGACTCGCCGCCGCCTTCCACTGTTCCTGGAACTCCGGGTAGGCCGCCTGTTCCGTTACGAGAGGGTGGGGGACATGCTGTTGTGCCAGCGATCCGGTCTCCGACGCCGAGGTAAGAGAACGCGCCATCCTGATGCACTATTTGGAAACGCTGGTGCAGTGGGGCGATGCCTTGATGCGGAAAAACACGCCGGAAATGTTCCAAAGATCTCGCGTGATTTTTGATACGGCAGCCCGAATATTGGGTGCAACGCCGTTGACGGTGTTGTCCAAAGATGATGTGCCAGAACCCCCCGCGGTGTCAGACTTTGAGCCTGATTGTGCACCCATCAATCCGCGCCTGCTTTGTTTGTATTCCGCAGTCGATGATCGCCTGAGAGTTTGTGAAAAAACCGTCGCGAGCGAAGGAAGGTCGCGTTCCGCCGGAGCGCAGGAACCGCAGTGTATAATGAAATACATGAGGATTCCGAGCACCGCCGGAACGCGAGATCCCGAGCGCAGTAGGTTTTTTCACAAACTCTGAGCCTGATCCATGCGTGTATGAACGCCAAGCGGCTGAAGAATGGGCGCCCGAATCTGGATATGCCGTACTTCGGCAACAGCAATCTCCGGGATTGTTGGAAAACCGCTCACGAAACGTGTGCTGACGAAGCCGATTGGTGTTTGCCGCATAGCTGCTATCGCTTCCTGGTACTGGTGGAAAAAGCCCAGGAACTAGTGTAGTGTCCCTTAAATAACTTTACAGACTTTCCAGTGATTGCTATGGTCTCGCTCATGCCGAACACCCGCGTGGCGATCAAGTTGCAGCCGGCTGAACGCACGCCGCTGGAGACATGGG
>JBOIEG010000203.1:0-4744 GCA_050740915.1 Gammaproteobacteria bacterium
GCTCGGGATCTCGCGTTCCGGCGGTGCTCGGAATCCTCATGTATTTCAATATACACTGCGGTTCCTGCGCTCCGGCGGAACGCGACCTTCCTTCGCTCGCGACGGTTTTTTCACAAACTCTCAGCCGAGGCAGTCGGCGCTGGCCGCTCAGCAATCGCCGGTTGCAATAGGGCACTGCCCTGAAGATGGCCGCACACAGCCAACAGATTGGGGGCAGGGAGGATGGTTGCGCCATCGGCCAGGGTGCCCTCTTTGGCGTTATCTTCGGGCACCACCAGACTGCGTTTCGCCTCCCGCGCCCGCAGCGCGGTGGTCAGCGTCCCACGCACCGGGCGAAGCTCACCGGTCAGGGCAAGCTCGCCGATGAATTCATGCGCCCCGAGGCGTTCCCGCGGTACCTGCCCGGAAGCCGCCAGGATCCCTAAAGCGATGGGCAAGTCGTAGCGACCGCTTTGTTTGGGCAAATCGGCCGGAGCGAGGTTGACGGTAATTCGACGTAGGGGATAGCTGAATTGGGAGGTAATGAGCGCGCTGCGCACCCGATCCTTGCTCTCTTTGACCGCCGCTTCCGGCAAACCCACGATAGCCAGGCTGGGCAGACCGTTAGACAAATGCACCTCTATGGTCACGAGTGGCGCCTCTATTCCAAGTTGGGCACGGCTGTAGACAATGGCAACCGACATCCCTTCAGCGCTTGTGAAAAAATCTGCTGCGCTCGGGATCTCGCGTTCCGGCGGTGCTCGGGATCCTCATGTATTCAATATACACTCCGGTTGCTCGTCTCATCCTTGAGACTCGCCCCTGCGGGGCTTGCGCGCCGTTTCGCTCCCGGCGGAACGCGACCTCTCTTCGCTCGCGACGATTTTTTCACAAGCTCTCAGAGCTAGATTAGGCAGAGGCGAACCGGCGACTGATCGGCTTCCCCGGGAGCTCAATCCGCAGGACTGTTTTTCCCGTGCTTGAACTGGGCCTCGAGCCGCTCGATCTCCTTCTCCGTCGCCTCCAGACGGACGCGGGTCCGTGCGAGCACCCGCGACTGGACGTCAAATTCTTCCCGGGTCACGAGGTCCATGCGTGCCAGGCAGGCATTCAACACGGCCCGAAAATTTTTGCGTAGGTCCTCTCTAAGCTGCTCGCCGGCCGGAAAGATCCGGGACAAGCGCTCGGTGAGATCGTCTATCTTAGGACTGTCGATCATGGGTGAAAACGTGATGCTTCTGTAACACTCATTATGGAACAAGGAAAGCCTATCTGCCATAACAGCCCTATTCAAGCAGCTTGGCATGGGCAAGGCCCGTGCAACCTTTTCAGATCATCAGTGTTGTCCGCGTAATATTCGCGCTAAACCACCAGTGGTCCGTCGAAGTCCACGGGGCTTTGAAGTGCTCAAAACTCCTTAACGTGTTCGTTCAACGGCTCGGTCAACCGATAAAAACGGAGATTGTCCTCCTCGAAATTAATTTCTTCGAGAAACCGCTGTTCCATAACCGCATAGTTCGTCGCATCCACCTTGCATTCAAAAACGGATTTCTCGACGCGCTGCCCGTAAATTGGCAACGCGGCGCAGCCGCCGCCGCCGTCCTTCCGCCGTTTCCGTCGACACATCGAAGGTAAGCGCCGCGGACTAGGCGTACTGGTTGAGCGCGGAGATAGGGATCAGACCATCCATTCAAGAAATGAACGGATTGACAATACGCGTACCGGGCATGACCTGAAGGTTGTGCTGCATGTCCTCGGAGTAGATCGTCTCACAGCCCTGGCGGATGCCAACGGCGACTATGAGGCTATCCCAATGCGAAAGATCGTGCTGTCGGGATATCTGAAAAGCTCTTTGCACATCCAGGCGATCGATACCTGCTGTATCGCAGCAGCTCATGATCCGCTCGCCAAAGCGGTATGCCTCCTCTCGGGTTTTCCGAGCTTTTTCAGACAGACGTTGACGGCCTCGTTGACCACCTGAACGCTCACAACCGGGTCGTTGCCGAGTAGTTCGCGCGCCCTATCCCGCTTCAGTCCGGCTTTATCTATGGCATAAATCACTACGTTCGTGTCGAGGAAAACCCTACCGGTCATAGAGTTCATCCCGGTTGAACGTGAAGCCCGACAGATCGGTCTCGAATTCCGCAAACAATTCGTCGATCTCCTTTCGCCGCTGAGCGGCGTCGGCATCCAGCCGCACGACGCTGATCCGCACAGGGTGATTGACGTAGTCGTCGGGGATTTCGACCGTCACATGTTTGTCAGTAGGGGTCATGGTTCGAATCACCATCTCGACATCCTCCGTTCTCATAGTTTCAATAATTTTACTCTTGTGCGGACACTGCGGGTGAAGGCGGGATGATCTCGCTCTCGAACCTTCGGCGTGGATGAGATAACAACGGCGAGGCATGCTGTTTAAGGGCGGAGATGGGGACGGGGACGAAATGATCCACTATTGCACGCAACGCCCAGCGGAGCCGTCGCCGACGCAAACCCTCACACTCTGTGATCCCCACACTCTGCATACCGCACGTAGTGGCGACCGAGCGTTTGCATGACTCGACTGACTATCATATATCAGCCATTTCTACTCTGACCCCGAACTCCTCTGTGCCGAACTCCTGACCCATTTCGGCACGCAGCCTGGCATTGGGCGCGAGCACGCCATGGAAGCGAATGAGATGGAGCCTTGGACGGGGGCGGCGACAAAATGAGGGGCCAAGACGGCATAAGACGAGGGCTCACTTAAGGGATAAGAAGAGCGACCGCTTAGGAATCAAGGCCTGTATCCACCCCCCATTTCTCAAGCGTATCCAAAATCGTACCCACCCAAAACTCGCCCGGGTACCTTGGCCAACACGCAGCAAATCACGCTAAAGTCATGTGGTTATATGAAGCCGGTGATGGAAATCGAATCCACGTTCTCAGCTTGGGAAGCTGATAGCGTACTGTGCCTGGTTTGCAGTGCGTTTTTCATTGACATCGCGAAATTTCGCAGTGACACGGCCAACCTGACTACCCTGGCCCCGAACATCGTGAGGGCGATCCTCGATGAAACGTCGTTATTGTTCCGACAAGACTTATGTACTTAGGCGACTGCTTCAAGCAATGGGCACGCATCATTAAAGAGCTCGACGCACCATATTGAGAACCCGCCTTCTGGCCTCGTTCTAAGCCGGACAAGGCCAAATCCTGTGTTGACCCGTCTTACTGTTACGCCCATCTCGCGGAGTTGCCGGGTCACCGCATTCGACCGTTGTTTGGGCTTACGAAACCGCACCTGCGCGCTGGAGAACGACGCGTGTGCGCGACCGCATATTCTATGCACGTCGCTTCTTGTGGGAAGTACGGTGCGTCCGCGAGAAAACGGCGCCAATATAGCTATTGGTTGTGTCACCAGAAGTTCTGACCATACTTGATCGTCATGAGCGTTTGATGACCCGTGATGCGGTACTTTGAAGACCTGAGCCTTTCCAAGCAAGCGATCTTGCGAAGCGACAATAACTGACCAACCCATATCCGGATCGCTGGCGTTCTCAAGGTCCGCACCGAGCAAGATTGCGACGTTTCCAACGCCAAGCCAGAGAACAACTGAAACTTGGTTCGGCGTAGGGTCATTTGCTGGGTGCTTGGTAGTTCTGAGTTCGGGGATCAGTGACCCGATGTTTCGAAGGAAATTCAGGGTTGCTGAATCGTGTGCAATCCAACGTTCATCATCTTTTTATCTCGCTGTTATATTCTACGTTGAAAATACAGCGATGAAGTGGGGTAAGGAGGAGGACATGCATCCTCGACTGGCTCCTACGCCACTTTGTGTAGCGACATCGGCTACGACTCCGGTGACAACACAACCGCGGCTAACCAGTCGTAGCTCGTACTTACCATTAAGAAAGGAGAAAGGACGATGAAGATTGCACCTCTGCTGTCAACCCTGGTACTGCTCACTTTCGGAGCGAGCCTCGCCGCCGAGCCATCCGACCACGAGGGCGATTTCGCGGGCACCTACATCGCGACGCTGCCCGAGAGGACGGAGATCTTTCAGCTCCACGGTGACGGCACAGCGGAGATCACGCTGTCGGATCAGGTCACCCCGGACGCGGCGGGGCCCACGTTCAGCGACAGCTTCGGCTCCTGGAAGAGGACCGGACCGAGGAGGCTCATCGCACGCTTCGTGAACCTCGAATTCGATGTAGACTATGTGTTGCAGTTTGCGCCCAACCTCCGCACCTTTGCCGCGAGCTGTCAGGGCAAGATCTTTCCACCGGGCGAGGATCCGCTCGACCCGAGTTCGACCCCGATCAACGAGTTCGATTGCGCCTACCTGGACGGGTTTCTTTACCAGCGCGTGACGACGGACGCCGCCGCATCTCCGAGAGAGCCTGTGGAGCATTGCGTCGTCGTCCTCGACAAGCTCCGACCCGGAGAGGACTCGTCACAAGTGCTGCACCGCCAGTGCTCTACTGACGGTGACGCGCGCGCCCTCAGATCGAATTCCATCGTGCGAGCTGCCACGCCACTCATGACGTGGTACGCTGACGCTATATGGAGAGGGAACAGCACGACGATCTACGGCAACTACGGCACGTGCGACCGCTCTGGCTATGGCGTCGGCAACGTGGGTGAACACTGGAACGACAAAATCTCGTCGTACAACATGCATGGCACGTGCTACACGAACGACGTATGGGAGCACGCCGATTTCCAGGGCGCAAGCACCCGTTTCTACGGACATGTGCGCTGGGTCGGCGATGAATGGAACGATCGA
>JBOIEG010000204.1:0-2837 GCA_050740915.1 Gammaproteobacteria bacterium
GTTGTCCATATATCCACAGCCAGAGCCTGTAGGACTTGCGTCAGAATCGTTGTTTTCCTCAGACGCCCTTAACTCCATGGGGTCTATCAAGTAGAAAACTACCCACAAATTTTGCTGAGGAGCCTAATCTCGCGACGGTCCAGCTAAACTACCGTTCCCGCCACTGATCGCCGATCACGGGATCGTCCTCTTCTTCGCCCTCCCAGTTGTACTTTTCCTCGGGCGGCACGGGATCGTGGTGTCGCAGTAGAAAGGCCAACGCGAGGCCGGTCACGGCGCCGAAAAAATGCGATTCGAACGAAACCCCGGGCTCCTGCGGGAAGATCCCCCAGAACATGCCGCCATAGAGGAAAAACACCAACATCGACAGCGCCATTGCCGGCTTGTCGCGGCGCAACACGCCGAGGACGAAGAGAAAGAACATCAGCCCGTGCGCCAGGCCGCTAGCGCCGATGTGGTAGCTGGGGCGCCCGAAGAGCCACACACCGAGACCCGAGCCGAGCAGGATCACCGGGATCGCGATGCGGGCCGACCTGGGATAGACATATACTATCGCTGTGCCCAAAACGAACAGCGGCAGCGTGTTGGTAAACAGATGTGAGGTGGAACCATGGATCAAGGGCCCCAACAAGAGGCCTGTTAGTCCACTGATCTCTCGTGGATAGATGCCCCGGCGGTAGAGCTCAAGCGTAAACATGTCATCAGCAATCCGGATCAGCCACAGCGCATAGATGACCCCGCCCACGGCAAGGGCTACAACACCCAAACTTGGTTTCTTAGCTTGCTCGTTCACTGCATAGCTTATCGGACGAGCCGTTGCAAACGCCGATTATCCCCCTTAACGTAATCACATGATCTCAATCACCCGTAATATCCGCATCGATGAAAAGGAGCTGCGGTTTCGCTTCGTGCGCGCTGCCGGCCCAGGAGGACAAAACGTCAATAAGGTGGCTACCGCGGTACAACTTTGCTTCGATGTCATGCGCTCTCCGTCGTTGCCCGACCAGGTGCGTGAGCGCTTGGTGCGTTTAGCGGGCAAGCGGGTATCTCGGGGCGGGGTATTGACCATTGGTGCACGTCGCTACCGCACCCAAGAACGCAACCGCCAGGACGCCATCGAGCGGCTCGTCCGCTGGCTGCAACGGGCCGCAGAGCGGCCTAAGCCGCGGCGCAAGACAACACCTTCACTGGCGGCTAAGGCGCGGCGACTGGATGAGAAGTGCCATCGTAGCGGGACCAAACGCGGACGCGCCAAGGCTCGGTTGATCGATGAAGCGAATTGAAACCTCGGGATTCTGCCAGCAGACCTATTTTACTATTTTGCGGATCCATCCCTGTGCCACTACTACCCGAAAGACAAGCTCTATGGCGATCCGAAACCATGGTCCCCACAAGATCGCTACATCTTGAGCCTACTATCTTCCCCAATTGCGAAAAATATTCAGCCTTCGCTCCTCTACCTCTTGATGACCTTGGGACCCGCCATCGCGGTCATGGATGACCGGTCGATCCGTCGGCGCTGTTCTCGGCGACCCGTTCACCCCGGGATACCCGGATAGCTTCGGATATGATTTACTTATCGTGTATGCCCTCTGGATTTTTGTGGTGCTGAGCCTCTATCCCATCTGCCGCGGGTTCGCGAGCCTCAAGGCCCGCCGGCGTCATTGGCGATGGCTTAGGTATTTTTAAGTCTTATGTTCACGTTTTTTGAAAAACTGATTAAACCGTTCCCGCCACAAGAGCCGGAGCAGCCACCGAAGAGTTTGTATGCGTTCTGCCGCCATTACACCCGGGGCATTGAGCCACATTTGATAATCATGTCGGTATTGACAGGGTTAATAGCGGCGATGGAAGTGTCGTTATTCGCATTCCTGGGCAAGCTGGTGGATCGGCTGGCCGCCAGTCACCCAACGACTTTCCTGCACGATGAAGGCGGCCAGTTGTTGTGGTGGGGATTGATGGTGGTGGCTGGTTTGCCGCTCTCTGTGTTTTTGCATTCGCTGGTGGTGCACCAGTCCCTGCTGGGGAATTATCCGATGATCATCCGCTGGCAGGCCCATCGTTACCTGCTCGGGCAGAGCTTGTCGTTTTATCAGAATGAGTTTGCCGGCCGTATCGCGACCAAGCTTATGCAAACCTCGCTGGCCGTACGTGAGGCGGTCTTGAAGCTCTTGGACGTGATGTTATACGTCATCGTTTATTTCAGCGGGATTGTGGTCGTGGTTGCCAGTACGGATTTTCGTTTAACGGCACCGTTCATGATCTGGCTGGTTTTGTACCTTGGCATTTTGTATTACTTCATTCCGAGGCTGGAAACAGTGGCGTCCACGCAGGCGGATGCCCGCTCCGATATGACGGGTCGCATTGTGGATACCTATACCAATATCGTGACGGTGAAACTGTTTTCCCACTCGCGGCGTGAGGCCGATTATGCACAGGAAAGCATGGCGTCATTTCTGCAAACCGTGTACAGCCAGATGCGCATGGTCACGGGTTTTGTTTTGTCGGTCTGGATTCATCAATGCATTGTTGATCTTCTCCGTAACGGGTTTGTCGATTCGCTTCTGGATGGAGGATGCGGTGACGGCCGGGGCGATTGCCGCCGCGATTGGACTGGTGCTGAGGCTTTATGGCATGTCACAGTGGATCATGTGGGAGACGTCCGCCTTGTTTGAAAATATCGGCACCGTGCACGATGGCATGGCCACGATGAGCTTCCGTCAATAGGTGTGTAAATAGCTCAGGCGGCTTCCCTCACAGACTCCTCTTTGATTCGTATTCCATCGGCATAGGGCGCTCCCTGGTAGACGTCTTTGAGGAGGTCTGCCGCATTGAGA
>JBOIEG010000205.1:0-2206 GCA_050740915.1 Gammaproteobacteria bacterium
GCTCGGGATCTCGCGTTCCGGCGGTGCTCGGAATCCTCATGTATTTCAATATACACTGCGGTTCCTGCGCTCCGGCGGAACGCGACCTTCCTTCGCTCGCGACGGTTTTTTCACAAACTCTCAGCCCGATCTGGGAGAGCAGTGTACCCGACCTCTTCTTTATCGGCGGGGCTATGGCCAATGGCGACCGCAAGACGACCCCTGGCTTTATTCACGGCTTCCGTTACAACATTCGCACGCTCTTCCATCTGCTGGAACAGCGCTATCATGACGTCCCCTTGCCGACGCAAACGTTCCCGCTCAACACGGTCGAAGACCTGCAGGCGTTGGTCGAGGCGCTGCTCACCCGTATCAGCACCACCTCTGCGTTGTTCCAGATGTTTGGGGTGCTGAGTGACGCGCTGGTTTTGTCGCCGGGCCAGGCCGAATGGTTCCGCGAGTTGCCGGTGGCGCATGTGTTGAAGGAACGCCGGTTTACGGCAGGCAAGGAGCTTGTCATGGTTACCCTGGAATTGGGTTTTGACCGCTTCCCCGCCGGCACCGACACACTCAGCTTCATCCACCCCAATGACCCGGGTGGCGACGGGCAGTGTGTGGCGTTCATCCATCCGGTGATGCGACACTACTCGAACGGGCAGATGGTCAAAGAAGTCCATATGCAGAGCGGTGTTTTTGTGCGCTACGATCAGCCGAACGAGACATTTGCGCTGGAGTTCAATAGCGAGAAGCCCAAGAACCTGATGATGAACTTTATCAACAGCGTGGCTCAGGTAAGTAACCAGATCTTTACAATCAAGACCTTTACCGACGGCGAGGTCGGCGGCTTCACCCCCTGGCCCCCCGAACGCCGCTATGAAGACCCAGCTCTGCCCAAATGCCTGCGGACGCACAGCCCAAACTTTGTGCCTGACCCGGCGAAGTATCTTTAGTGCTACGTGTTACTATTACGTGCTGTGTATTAACGGCTCGCGGAACACGCAGCACGGGAGGGTTCGGCAATTGTTGTAGGGTTTGTCTATGCGCCCTCCCCAGACCCTCACCTCAAAAATCAGCGATTCTTGAGGCGAGTTGAGAAAGTTGGGCTAGGAGCCCTGTCCGACTTAAGGGATAGTAGCGAGCCGGGTGGGAAATCGAGGATACATTTTCGATCATTTGACGCGTTTAACCATCAGCCCCACTCAAAGCAGAGCGAAACTAGTAAGTCTTTAGGATGGTTCTTGTTATTCTTCTGAATTACAAAGAAGAGCACGCGTTATAGGCCGCGAATCACCGTGTGCCCGCTACTCGAAGGCATGGAATTGGCGCATGAGTCAGGCGCTGCCCACGTTGGTGTTGGGTGCACTGGCCTCCCACGCGTCGGCTATGAAGCCATGGTGGCGATCTTGGGGGCGTCGACTGGCCTCCACGTCAAGATCACGGGGACGAATTTATGGACTTGACCAATCCCAACGCACTTAACGGTGGTTTCGATCCCTTTCGCGATCTCCTCGCCAACCCCGATAGCAGCAGGCCAGGCGATCTGGGAACAGTGGACCTGCGGGCGCTGTCACCGTTTCAACGCGTGCTGCTGGCGAACGACGGCACCGTGCTCAAAGTCCTGGAAGCGTACACCCTGGAGCCAGTGGAAAGCATCCGACTGAAGCAGGAGAGTCGGCAGTTGGAGAGCGATCACGCCTGGCTGGAAGCACCTCGGGGAACGGAAGTGGTGGCGCGCCAGGTGCTGTTGCATGGGCGTCACAGTGCCGCCACCTACGCCTACGCGGTTTCTTTGTTGGTGACAGCCCGTCTACCAGCGGACCTGTTGTGCAACCTAGCCGTCGAGCAGCGCGGTCTCGGGCATGTGCTCTTGAACAGCCAGATCGAAAACCGGCGCGAGATCCTCTGGCATGGTCGCGAGCGCGTCGACGACCTCCCCGAAGAAATTGCGCGGCTAACCGGCAATGCCTTTATCAGCCGCACCTATCGGATCATTGCCGGGGGCCAACCTATAATGCTGATCAATGAAAAGTTTCCGCTTCATCTGCCGAACTCGCGCAATTTTAGGACCCGCTTATCTGCGATCGTGAGGCAAGCCGACTCATGAGAGGCTGTGAAAAAACCTCCTGGGACAGGGGAATGATGAGAAGGGAGCTGGTAAAATAGCGGGAACACAACTGAAGCAACGGTATCCCTCATGGCAGACGAAGCATCCAGGGCTTTATTTGAA
>JBOIEG010000206.1:0-1175 GCA_050740915.1 Gammaproteobacteria bacterium
AAGAATCAACAGAGAACGAGGAAGAAGACGAAGAAGCTTTAAATAGAAAATTCGGAACAAGACAAGGAGATCAACCCAACACTTTTCAAACCGCCAGCTTTATGCGAGTTTCAGAACGCCGCTGACATTTAACTATCCTGACCACTCAATGCACGCCTGTCGGACGGACCTTAAGCCTATGCGGAAGCTGAACTATGAATTGAAATGGCTGTGTATTAGGAACCGAGAGGGCGGCCATGTGACCCAAGCTTCGCGTAAGCGGATCTTGACGCTCATCGCCAACCAGTTGCACGCCTTGGGCTTTCGCAACATGGGGGTGCACAGCCTCAAGCCGAAGCATGTGCAGCGCTTGGTCGAGGTGTGGGCGAACGGCGATGACGCGCTCGGGTGGAAGCCGGTCTCGATTGGCACCGTCAAGAACCGCCTCGCTCAGTTGCGCTGGTGGGCGGGCAAGGCCAACAAGGCCGGAGTGGTGGCTAAGAGCAACGCCTTCTATGGATCGGAAGACACGTGGACCAAGCGGGGCAAGGAGCGCGCGTTGCGGGTGCGGACCGAAAGGCAGCGGGGCCTTGCAGAACGCCCCGTCGGGTGACGGGGCGGGGATCGCTGATCCCGGCCGACAAGAATTATGACCAACAGCAATGCGATGCGGGTTGGTCTCATGTCTGAGATGTTGCTGTTAACCATTGTGGAGGCGGCTCAAGAGCTTCGCGTGTCCACGAGGACCGTCCGGCGGCTGATCCAAACCGGCGATCTCACCGGTATTTGGATCCGACGGAGTTTCAGGATCCGTAGCCAAGAGCTGCGCGCTTACGTGGACAGCCTCGACCACAGGCCCCATAATTCTGGCGGCGCGGGGCCTGGTGTGCTCAACAAGGAGCCTAAAGCATGCCATACCGACGCAAAGACAGTCCCGTTTGGTGGGTGTCGTACACCGACGCAAACGGACAAAGAGTTAGACACCCTACTGGAACAACGAGCCGAAGGGAGGCCGAGCTCCTAGAGGCTAAATGGAAGTTGGAGATCCACCGCGAACAGCGATGGGGCGAGCAACCGTCCCGATCGTTTGGTGAATTAATGGTGGGTTATCTACGCGCCACCGCCGATAAGCGTAGCGCGGACAAAGACAGGATGCGCACCAAACACCTGCGAAGAGCATTCGGTGGGATGGTTAT
>JBOIEG010000207.1:0-1252 GCA_050740915.1 Gammaproteobacteria bacterium
GTTGTCCATATATCCACAGCCAGAGCCTGTAGGACTTGCGTCAGAATCGTTGTTTTCCTCAGACGCCCTTAACTCCATGGGGTCTATCAAGTAGAAAACTACCCACAAATTTTGCTGAGGAGCCGTAAAAAGATGGGATTTCCAACGCGGTTTTGCAACGGGTGCTGTTGCGTCGGACGGGCCGGTGATGAGTTCGCGCGGGGGCGGGCCTCGGCGGGTACACGGGGCTGCGGGCCGTGCACCGGTCTTCGACCACGCGGTAGATCACCGTTTTGCTCGGGTCGTCGGGGCTCGTAGACCGTGGTATCGGGACGAGCGGCCCTGGGAAAGGCGCACGACGACGGCATGGCCGACAATCCTATAGGTCTCCCTACCCTCTTCGCGCTCATAAGCAGCGGGGGCGGACGAGATATTGGTAACGGAGATAATTGTTCGGCACAAGGAAATTGCATGGGTTTCTCCATCACCCTATCAATGCTCGGTGCTCTGGATTCTGCTAGGGTCAACATACCAATCGTTCGACGCAGGGTCCTTGAACAGGGCAAATGTGTTGAACTCGTGAGCGAGAAAGGTGGTGTTAAACCCAGCATCACAGGCACCAAACCCGATGGTCGGACACGGGGCGCTGTAGACTCTCAACCGGCCCGCCTGCATATGCTCCTGCCAGTTGCCGGTCGCCATGTCCAGTGCCTTGATCTCGACGGTCCTTCCAGCGACAGTCGTAGTCTTGCCGCTATTGTCTGTGGCCCTGGCTTGGGTGGTGTAGGTACCCGCCGTCAACCCGCATTCTTCGACGCTGTAACGATCGCCGGATAAGCTGGTGGGCTTGAATCCTCGGCTCCCCAATTCCACCTCGACCCCCGCTATCGATCCATCGGGATCAGAACTTTTGCCTGCCACGGCGATGCACGTGGCGTTTACGGTGACGTCATCAATTGTGACCGACGGCGGTTGAGGTGGAACGGTCCCAACGGTGATCGGGTCTCCAACCACAGTGGCCGTGGCGCCTTCGTCATCTTTGGCGCTGACAGCAGGGATATACACGGCGTTATCGGGCAGGCCGTCAAATCGGACCGACCAATGCGTAGTGCCCGATGCCTTCTTGGGATCTTGAGGGTGTGGACCGTCTAGGAGCCTGTCGGACTTAAGGCGGAACTTTTGATGTGCAAACCGATCGGATCGGCAATGGATTCAATGAGCGAGCGTGCATGAGCCACTTCCGTCAATGCGATCGTGACACACCCTACCTGCT
>JBOIEG010000208.1:0-1399 GCA_050740915.1 Gammaproteobacteria bacterium
CGGTTGATGGTATAGGCTTGCCACATGAGAGGGCCTCCTTTTGGGCACGTATGGTGATCGGTAACTCATACATACCACGGAGCGCCCTCTCTTGCTATATGTTTTCGCTATAACCTCTTGATCCATAGTTGTTATAATGGATCTGCACCCAATTAAAACCTTGCTCATGCCCCTCGATCTCCAGGGTCGCCTCATCACCGCCGATGCCCTGCATACCCAAACGGATACGGCACGCTACCTCGTCGAGGAGAAAGGGGCGGATTACCTGTTCACGGTCAAGGACAACCAACCCACCTTGCAGGAGCACCTCAAAGCCCTCCGCGAGGAGGATTTTTCCCCCGGCGCATACCCCCCGGAAAAAGCCCACGGACGGGTTGAAATCCGCACCCTGCAAACCTCCACCCGCCTCAACGACTATCTCGACTTCCCCTATGTCGGACAAGTCGCGCGCGTCACGCGCCAGCGCCTGTCCGTGAAGGGCAGTGAGACCTCCACCGAAACGGTCTACCTCATCACCAGCCTCGCCGAGGAACGGGCCGATCCAAAACGTCTGCTCGCCCTCAACCGCGGTCACTGGGCGATCGAGAACCGCCTGCATTGGGTGCGCGACGTTACCTTTGATGAGGACCGCTCCACGGTGCGTACCCGCCAAGGCCCTCGGCTTATGGCCTCCCTACGTAACCTCGCCATCAGCCTCCTGCGCTTGATCGGCACGGTGAACCTCGCCGCCAAGCTCCGCGAGCTCGCCGCAAAGCCTTATAAGATACTGCTGCGCTTCCTTGGCGTTTAGGTTTAGGTCCCAAGGCGATTGACCTCGCTCCTCCAGCCCCTACGCCGAAGGGGTGACATAAACCCGCTCGCCCGCGTTTCAGAGATCCCGCCCGTGCAACCCCACTTTCGCTCTCGACACGGGGCGTGACCGTGACTAATTCTTTAGCCAATGCTCCTCCCGCCCTCTTTCCACCGTCGGCTTTCCCCTGACGAGGAGACTTTGACGGATTCCTGCCTCAATAACCGCCTCGAAGCGGATCATGGCGGACTGAAACGCCTGATTAAACCGACGCGAGGCTTTCAATCCATGGTGTCCTTCCTGCACTCCTAAAGCGGCAACTGACGATATCAAGAACCTCAGCGGAATTCATGCAGGCTTACCGAAAGGACACAATCTTTGCAACAGTGCCAGCACAACCAGAGAAAGCCCCACCAAGGAAAGTAGCTTTCGTCATAGAACGGATCGTTATCGCGCGGGGAAAAGCTCGGCGCATCTGGCAGGGTGAGAGTCCCTGTCGGGTAAGGGCTAGCCACCCACCCGTATCGAGTGTTGCGTCTGTGGAGGAGTCGAGGGAGCGACGAACGAAACAGGCGAAGCGTACACAGAGTATCCTGTAGGCCGTAGGGG
>JBOIEG010000209.1:0-2403 GCA_050740915.1 Gammaproteobacteria bacterium
CGAGAAGAGTCTGTCCATCATCAACTCACGGAGTCGATCGCCTTGATGACCACCCGAACCTCGATTTTGGCGCTCAACACGTACGTTATGGCTTTGGTGTTCAACCTAAGTCCGACAGGCTCCTAGGTCTGAGAGCTTGTGAATAAATCTACTGCGCAGCCCGCCCGCTTCGTTGCGCGGTGCTCGGAATCCTCATGTATTTCCACATACACTGCGGTTGCTCGTTTCATCCTTGAGACTCGCCCCTGCGGGGCTTGCGCGCCGTTTCGCTCCCGGCGAAACGCGCCTGCGCGCCGTGCGCCTCGCGGGCGGACTTGCTCGCGACGATTTCTTCACAAGCTCGGGCGACGTAGACTTGGATCTGTGCTATCGGAAGAGTGCACTCGATAAGTCATGGCGCCTTGCTTGATCATCAATATCGCACGTTGTGCGTTGTGGATCTGAAGGTTCACCTAGTTCTTCGAATTATCTTCGTGGCGAGCATTTGTTTTGCGGCCGTCACGGTTTACGTAGTGTTGCATGCCCATCGCGATGTGATGGGTCGCGCTGAAGTAACCGCCGAGCGCATGGCTAAGCAGCTGGCATTGCAACTCCTCCGTATCTCTACGGGCACGGATCTTCCCGCGCGTTTTCCGGATTGGAACGTTTTCGAACCGCAGCACCTATACGGGTTGTGTGCCCGCTTCGTCGCGGTGGACGGTGATACCCTTAGGAGCGTGTGTCGAGATATAGATTTGTCTTCACGTGCGTGGCCGGGTTGGTTTTATGTCGTGTACCGGCGGTTCCTTTCGCCTGCGAAGGAAATAGAGCGGCCGGTGACTTTACACAAGCAAGTGCATGGGGTTGTTGTGGTGACGCCGATGGCTGAGAGCGAGATTGCCGAGGCTTGGCAAGCAGTACGTGAATTGTTGGGATTGACTGCAGTGACCGTATTTGCATTGTGCCTTATGACCTATGCGAGCCTTGCCCGTGTGCTGCGCCCGGCAGCGCAGATCGTGGCCGATTTGCAACGTATGCAGCAAGGCGATTTAGCCCATCGACTCCCGCGATTCGAGTTGGTCGAGTTCCAAAAGATCAGCGCGATGGTAAATCGCCTTGCGGGAAGCTTGGATCGAAGTATGGCCGCCCGCGCCGAGCTCAACCGAGAACTGCTCAGCGCGCATGAAGAAGAGCGTCGCTGGTTGACACGCGAATTACACGATGAAATCGGTCAATGCCTTGCCGGTATCAACGCACTGTCGGCGTCAATTGGCTATACCGCTGAACGCGAATGCCCGCGATTGGTTCAAGAGGCTGAGCAAATCGGGCATATTGTCGAGCATATGATGGGGCTAGTACAAAATCTGCTCGCTCGATTACGCCCCCCTGAGCTTGATGAGCTCGGACTCTGTGAATGTCTGAGAAGACTGGTTCAAAGCTGGAATGATCGCAGTGCCGGTCGAACAATCTTCGAACTTGACATCCGTGGGGCGCTCGAAACGGTACCTCCTGCCTTGACTGGTCATCTATACCGTATTGTTCAGGAGTCTCTAAGCAACGTCTCCAAACATGCAGCCGCGACGCGCGTATGCACCCGGCTTGAAATAACCCCCCGCGAACCAAGTAGTCTCAGCAGCAGTGAGCGTGTAGCGGTGATCGTGGAGGACAACGGTGTTGCAAAAGCGCCTCTCGCCGACGGTGATTTTGGTCTTGGCCTTCGTGGCATGAAAGAGCGCGTCGCGGCCTTGGGTGGCAATCTTACGCTCGAAGCGCGGGCGCCTTCCGGTCTCATCGTCCGCGTCCTGCTGCCTTTTGATACGCCGGCGGCGAAGAGCTGACGATGATACCAGCCAAAATCCGGATCTTGTTGGTGGATGATCACGCCATCGTGCGTCATGGCTATCGCACGCTACTCGAGAAGCAGCCAGATATGGAGGTCGTGGGTGAAGCCGTAGATGCCGCTGACGCCTACGCACGCTACCAGGAAGCAGGGGCCAGACGTGGTCATCATGGATATTTCGCTGCCTGGTCAAAGTGGGCTTGAAGCGATAACCCGCATCCGGCAGCGAAACCGGAGCGCCAAAGTGCTTGTCTTTACGATGCATCAAAGTCTGTCGTTTGCTATCCAAGCCGCACGTGCAGGGGCTTTCGGCTACATCACGAAGAGTAGCGCGCCGGAGGTGCTTGTCCGGGCGGTCTACGAGGTGCATGCGGGTCGACACGCGCTTAGCCCGGATATCGCCCAAACACTGGCTATAAATAAGCTCAGAGGCGAGCGCGTTCCCCTTGGGGATGCACATGCTGGTCGGCGGTCGCTCAACCCGGGAGATCGCGGAAGCCCTTCATCTCAGTCCCAAGACGGTGGCTAACGGGCACTATGAAATCAAGCGAAAGATCGGTGTAAAGAGCGATATTGAGCTTGTA
>JBOIEG010000210.1:0-2265 GCA_050740915.1 Gammaproteobacteria bacterium
GTTGTCCATATATCCACAGCCAGAGCCTGTAGGACTTGCGTCAGAATCGTTGTTTTCCTCAGACGCCCTTAACTCCATGGGGTCTATCAAGTAGAAAACTACCCACAAATTTTGCTGAGGAGCCGGAATATTGAGTGTCTGACAAAATACCACTATCGGTCGAAATAGTGCCTTTCCCGTCCTTGAGACCGCCTTTCCCTACTGCTAGAGCTTTACGTTTCATGAACCCTCCTTCTACCTTGATGGCTTGGAACATCAAGCGAATGTTCGCCCTGCAGCCCCTCTGAAAGGGCGTGGCGCTACATCAAAAAACCTTTGCGGCATATCAACCGTGGCGCAACCGATTTTGCTCAACAATGCTTGTTCACCTCAAACGCTCAGTCCGACAGGCTGCGAGGCGGATATCCGCTATGGCTTGGGCAAGTTAATCGACCCTGGCCCCTTTACTCGCGTGCGTTGGTAACGATCGAGCCTGCCCCTGCTGGGTTCAAGCCGATACGGTAGACGCCCAGTTTTCGATGGGCAGGCCAGGATAGGCGCGGAAATCCTGCTCATTATTGGTGACTAGAGTGAGCCCCAAGCTAAACGCATGAGCGGCAATGAGTTTGTCCAACGCGTCAGTGGTGCGCTCGCGCGTGGCAAAGCGGACTGGACCGTAGGCCGCCGCCGCATCCTCATCAAACGCGATGGCAGGCACCGCCTCCAGGAGCGCTGCTACTTGGTCTTCCTGAACTGTACGGTCGGCCGCACGACATTCGACACCATACCGAAGCTCTGCCAGTGTGATGGCCGACATGACTACGTCACCTTCGACGCAGTCGGCCAGCTTCGCCACGACTTCTCGCGGATGGTGCCTTATCAGGTAGATACAGATATTCGTGTCGAGCATGTATCTCATCGCGGCTCGCGTTCAAGCTGCGTCTGAGGCTGTCGATCGGGAAAGTCGGGCGACGGACCTAACGCAAGAAAACGATCGAGTATCTCACGCATCGAACGTCGTTGCGGACGGAGGATGAGCGTATCGCCGTGGCGTTCGATCTCAAGCAAGATGTCCATGCGTTCGAACTGCAACTCCTTTGGGATACGTACCGCTTGTGAATTACCGCTCTTGAAGATACGCGTGGTTGACATGAAGGTCTCCGTAGCTCAATGTATATCCAAGTATATACACGGTGAAGTATGGCGGCAAGCCTCTGTGGCACAAGGGGCTGCGGTCCTTCACTGCGGGTCGCACAGGATGCGATAGCGGCGAGGATAAGCGAAGCAACGAAACCCCCAACACGGGGGAGCTTTGCATTTTCACCATTCCACATTCTCTCGCTAAGTGAGCGGCGAAGCGGGGCCTGCAATACTCCGATACGAAGCGATGGGAACGGGACGCGAACCGTGCTAATGGCGTTCGGCTCACTCGTTACTCTACGCCATCCTTTTTCTTTTCGATAATTTCGGTCTCCTCGATCACCACAGACTCTCCATCAAGCGTCTTACCATTCGCCACTTTGCGAATTCTCCGGCGCACCCACCAAAACCACAGTCCGAGACCAACCGCCGCTGGCTGCAAACAAAGCTAGAAAAGCGGCGAAAAACAAAGCAGCCAACAAAGCGACGGCCACAAACGCAGGTACGGAGAGCAGATAAAACGTCCAGCGGCGCGCAGGCACAATCCGCGCCGTCTCCGCACCTGACGTCTTCGTTCCATCATCCTCCGAGGACCAAGAGAATGTCGCCTTCTTCCTCTGCCTGCTGTCACATCAGTACCCCTGACCGCCTTCACGCGCCTGGCGTGTATTTCAGCACCTCGCCCGGTCGCGCCGGCGAGGAGCGCGGTGCGCCTGCCCACCACGCCAAAGCTAGTCGGTGTGACCATGCTTTACGCTTCGAGCTTGGCGTCCATCGTGATCCGCGCATTCAGCACCTTCGAGACCGGACACCCTGCCTTGGCACTATTCGCTGCCGTCTCAAATGCCTGTTGATCTGCTCCCGGTATTTTTGCCATCACCTCCAGATGGACGGCGGTAATGGCGAATCCCGCCTCCGTCTTATCCAGAGTCACACTGGCCGTGGTGCGAATGCTCTCGGCTGTCATGCCGGCATCTCCCAACTGACCAGATAGGGCCATCGAGAAACAGCCCGCATGGGCGGCGGCAATCAACTCTTCCGGATTGGTGCCAACTCCCTGCTCGAAGCGGGTGCTGAAGGAGTACTGAGTGTCTGACAAAATACCACTATCGGTCGAAATAGTGCCTTTCCCGTCCTTGAGACCGC